>NZ_JBKGGW010000004.1:0-269763 GCF_052041945.1 Pseudomonas sp. SMN11
CCGTTTCTTTCCCCCCCCCCCCCCCCCCCCCCCCCAGGCCCTTACAGGCTCCTGAAGCATCAGAACTGATGTCCACCCGTGATTGTTTAGGTAGTCAATTGCTACTTTCTCCGCGTATGCGCGACATCTCACGATCGCTGGGGGTGGTTGAGCTCATCTTGTTTTGCCTGGGGTTACCTACGTTGACAATAGTAAAATCTTTGTCATTGGATACCGAGAGAGGTGCAACATTACTGGAACCATGTTTAGGTGAGCTTTCAGGTGATACCGAAGGGGCGCTAACGCTCATCTGCACACTTGGTGTTGAAATTACGGAGATGTTCTCTTGTTGGTGAGCCGCAAGTGTTTCGGGTGTAGGGGCTTTCAAACTCCCCAAACGGTTCCGTAAATTAGTAATTGCTCTTTGGGCAAATTTGGCGGCAGCAGGTCCTACCATAGTTACGTATCCAGCAGCCGCCATGGTGCTGTTTCCAGTCAAGTGGCCGGCGGTCGCCAAGCCGACACCACCCAACGCCACGACCGTGCCTGTTGCGTTCGCTACATTTTTAAGCGTCGCAAATTTAAAAAAAGAGTGCCCGGTGGGATCAATCCTGTTTACCGGATCACCTCCACAATACGCATAAGCATTAAGCCCTCCTGCCCCAAAGGGGCTTGAATTATCTGGGCTGCAGAATCTCTGTAAAACGGGGCTAAACAGGCGATAGTGACCGAGCATGTAACAGCCAGTTACCGAGTCTAATTGCTCGCCGTTGAATGCCAAGGGGTTAATCGATTCGCTCCGTGCCGGGTGTCCAGCATAAGGGGTGTAGGTAAAATGGGCCTTGCTGGCATTCCCCAGCTCGGTCATGACGGTGTTGGTGTTGTTCACCGTCATGATTGAGCGTGATGCCTCAGCACTTGACCTACATTGCGCCAGCAGGTCACCTGCATGCCGAAAGGTGGAGCGTGTCAGGGATTTGCTGAGCTCGGTGGCAACACGGCCGCTGTGGTAGAACCGAATTGTTTTTTCTGCTCTGTCCATGAAACCTTCCTGTCGTTCGAGGTTAAGCAGGCCAGATACCTGGTCATCGGTGTGGTGATGAAAATCAACATGAGAACAAACAATGCAGCCTACGCAAGCGCCTGGATACTGGCAGAACTAACAGGTCCCCGATGGATCAGCCGTGCTGAGTCTGCTGTGTATCGCATAGGCGGCATGTCTCCCTTCGGCACCTTGCCAGTGATGTTTATCGAACCCTGAACTACGCTGACAGTCGCATCCCACAAATCATTTGTGCGCAAGCAAGGAGCCTGCATGACGTTGATGCGTCCGCTGTCGGTCGTTTGCCTGGGGCTGCTGTATCTGCTCACTGGTTGTAGCAAGGAAGAGGTCCCCGAGACCCTGCCTCGGGTGGGTGTGCAACAGGTTCAGCCCACCGATTTCGCTGCCAGGGTCACCCTGACTGGCGACGTGCAGGCGCGGGTGCAGACCGACCTGTCGTTCCGCGTCGGCGGCAAGATCATTTCCCGTAGCGTTGATGTGGGCGACCACGTCAAGGCTAACCAGGTCCTGGCGCGGCTGGACCCGAAAGACCTGCAGAACAATGTCGACTCGGCCAAGGCCGAGGTGTTCGCTGCCCAAGCACGGGTCACCCAGACCAGCGCCGCCTTCGTGCGCCAGCAAAAGCTGCTACCCAAGGGCTATACCAGCCAGAGCGAATACGATTCCGCCGAGGCCGCGCTGCGCAGCGACCAGAGCGCGCTCAAGGCTGCCCAGGCGGAACTGGCCGATGCCAAAGAGCAACTGGGCTACACCGCGCTGGTGTCTGAAGCCGATGGCGTGATCACCGCGCGCCAGGCCGAGGTCGGTCAGGTGGTGCAGGCGACCATGCCGATCTTCAGCCTGGCCCGCGACGGCGACCGTGATGCGGTGTTCAACGTGTACGAATCACTGTTGGTGGCGCCGCCGAGTGATGTCGGTGTCATCGTAAGCTTGCTGGACGACCCCAAGGTCCAGGCTCACGGCTTTGTTCGCGAAATCACCCCTACCGTGTCGGCACAAAGCGGCACCGTGCAGGTCAAGGTGGGGCTCAAGGACGTGCCGCCGGGCATGCAGCTGGGCGCGCCGGTCACGGCCAGCACCAATGCGGTGGGGCGGCCCAGCATCGAGCTGCCGTGGTCGGCGTTGACCAAGGCGCTGCATGAGCCGGCAGTCTGGGTGGTGGGCGAGGGCGACAAGGTCGAATTGCGCAAGGTTGAAGTCAGCCGCTACCTGACCGGCAAGATCGTGGTCGCCAGCGGCCTGAAGGCCGGCGAGACCGTGGTGGTGACCGGTAGCCAGCTGCTGCACCCCGGTATGCAGGTGCAGAAGGTCGATGCCAAGGCTAAGGGGGGGGTGCTATGAAGCGCCTGCTGATGCTGTCGGCCGGCCTGCTGCTGGCTGCCTGCGGTAGCGAGGAAGAAGCGCCCGAGCCGATCCGGCCGGTGCTGTCGGTCAAGGTGGAGCCACAGGTGCAGTCGCAGCTTGGCCGCTTCGCTGGCGTTATCCAGGCGCGCTTCGAAAGCACCTTGGGCTTCCGGGTTGGCGGGCGCATTGCCCGGCGTTGGCTGGATGTGGGTGCCCAGGTGAAGCCGGGCGACACCCTGGCCACGCTCGACCCCACCGACCAGCAGAACCAGCTGCGCGCCGCCGAAGGCGATCTGGCCAAGGTGCAGGCGCAGTGGATCAATGCACAAGCCGATGCCCGCCGCCAGCAGCAGCTGTACGACCGAGGCGTTGGCGCCCAGGCCCAGCTGGACATTGCCCAGACCAACCTGAAAACCACCAGCGCAGCGCTGGAACAGGCGCGCTCTGCGCTTAGCCAGGCCCGTGACCAGCTCGACTACAGCACCTTGCGCACCGACCACGCCGCAGTGATCACGGCTTGGCAGGCCGAGGCCGGGCAAACCGTTACCGCAGGCCAGTCTGTGGTCACCCTGGCCCGACCGGACGTGAAAGAGGCCGTGATCGACTTGCCCATCAGCCTGGCCGAGCAGTTGAACAAAGACCTCACCTTCACCGTCGCCTCGCAACTCGACCCGACCATCAACACCACGGCCACCCTGCGCGAACTGGAGCCCCAGGCTGATGCCGCGACCCGTACCCGCCGCGCCCGGCTGACGCTGGCGTGCACACCGGCCGCCTTCCACCTGGGCACTGCGATCAGTGTGACCCTGAGCTCGCAAGTGTCCCCGCGCAGCGAGCTGCCGTTGAGTGCCTTGTTGGAGCGTGACGGCAAGACCCAGGTCTGGGTGATCGACACCCAGCAGAAGACCGTGGGCACCCGTGACGTCACCCTGATCGATCGTACTGCCGACAGCATCGTCCTGGCTTCGGGCGTGCAGCCTGGCGAGCGTGTGGTGACGGCGGGCGTGAACAGCCTCAAGCCTGGCCAGAAGGTCACCTTCGACGAGGATGCGCAATGAAAGGAAGCTTCAACCTGTCCGAATGGGCACTCAAGCATCAATCGTTCGTCTGGTACCTGATGTTCGTCGGCCTGCTGATGGGCATTTTCTCGTACTTCAACCTCGGCCGTGAGGAAGACCCGTCGTTCACCATCAAGACCATGGTGATCCAGACCCGCTGGCCGGGCGCGACCCAGGACGAAACCCTCTACCAGATCACCGACCGTATCGAAAAGAAGCTCGAAGAGCTGGACTCTCTCGACTACACCAAGAGCTACACCCGCCCGGGCGAATCCACGGTGTACGTGTACCTGCGTGACACCACCAAGGCCAAGGACATCCCGGAAATCTGGTACCAGGTGCGCAAGAAGATCCAGGACATCCGCGGCCAGTTCCCACAGGGCATCCAGGGCCCCGGGTTCAACGACGAATTCGGTGACGTGTTCGGTACGATCTACGCCTTCACCGCCGACGGCCTGACCCTGCGTCAGCTGCGGGACTACGTGGAACAGGCGCGGGCCGAAGTGCGCGATGTGCCCAACATCGGCAAGATCGAGTTTGTCGGCACCCAGGACGAAGTGCTGTACCTGAACTTCTCGACCCGCAAGCTGGCAGCCCTGGGCATCGACCAGCGCCAGGTCATGCAGGCCCTGCAACAGCAGAACGCGGTGACCCCGGCCGGGGTGATCGAAGCTGGCCCCGAGCGGATTTCGGTACGCACTACCGGGCAGTTCGCCTCGGAAAAGGACCTGCAGACCGTCAACCTGAAGATCAACGACCGCTTCTTCCGCCTGGCCGACATCGCCGACATCCAGCGCGGCTATGTCGACCCGCCGTCACCGATGTTCCGCTACAACGGCCAGACCGCCATCGGCCTGGCCATCGGCATGAAGGCCGGTGGCAACATGCAGGTGTTTGGCGCGGCGTTGAAAAAGCGCATGGACCGGGTGATCCAGGACCTGCCGGTGGGCGTTGGCGTGCACACCGTGTCGGACCAGGCTGTGGTGGTCAAGCAGGCGGTCGGTGGCTTCACCAGCGCGCTGTTCGAAGCGGTGGTGATCGTACTGGCGGTGAGCTTCGTCAGCCTGGGCATGCGCGCCGGCCTGGTGGTGGCCTGTTCGATTCCCCTGGTGCTGGCGATGGTGTTCGTGTTCATGGAATACAGCGGCATCACCATGCAGCGTATTTCGCTGGGGGCGCTGATCATCGCGCTTGGCTTGCTGGTGGACGATGCGATGATCACAGTGGAGGTGATGGTCACGCGGCTGGAGATGGGTGAAAGCAAGGAGCAGGCGGCGACCTTTGCTTATACCTCGACGGCATTCCCTATGCTGACCGGCACCCTGGTAACGGTGGCCGGCTTCGTGCCGATCGGCCTCAACGCCAGTTCTGCCGGCGAGTACACCTATACTCTGTTCGCGGTCATCGCCGTAGCCTTGTTGGTGTCGTGGATCGTGGCCGTGTTCTTTGCTCCAGTGCTGGGTGTGCACATTCTAAGCAGTAGCAAACTGAAAGCTCACGAAGCCGAGCCCGGGCGGGTCGGCAGGGCATTCGAAGGGGGGCTGGTGTGGTGCATGCGCCATCGCTGGCTGACGATCATCGGCACCATCCTGCTGTTTGCCCTGTCGCTGTTCAGCATGCGCTTCGTGCAGAACCAGTTTTTCCCCTCTTCGGACCGCCCGGAGATCCTGGTCGACCTGAACCTGCCGCAAAACGCCTCGATCGAGGAGACGCGCAAGGTGGTCGACCGCTTCGAGGCGCGCATCAAGGACGACCCCGACATGGTGCACTGGAGCACCTACATTGGCCAGGGCGCCATCCGCTTCTACCTGCCACTCGACCAGCAGCTGCAGAACCCGTATTACGCGCAGCTGGTGATCGTCAGCAAGGGCTTCGAAGAGCGCCAAGGCATGATGGAGCGCTTGCAGAAGATTCTGCATGAAGAGTTCGTTGGCATCGGCACCAACGTGCAATCGCTGGAAATGGGTCCGCCGGTGGGCCGGCCGATCCAGTACCGGGTCAGTGGGCCCAGTATCGACGAGGTGCGCAAGCATGCCATCGACCTGGCCACCCTGCTCAACCAGAACGAGCATATTGGCGAAATGATCTATGACTGGAACGAGCCGGGTAAGGTGCTGCGCGTGGAAATCGCCCAGGACAAGGCGCGCCAGTTGGGGCTGTCGTCGGAAGACGTGGCCAATGTGATGAACAGCATTGTCAGTGGGGTGAATATCACCCAGGTCAACGACAACATCTACCTGGTCAACGTGGTCGCCCGCGCCGAGGACAGCGAGCGCGGTTCGCCCGATACCCTGCAGAACCTGCAGATCCTCACCCCCAACGGCACCTCGATTCCACTGCTGTCGTTCGCCACCGTGCGTTACGAGCTGGAGCAACCGCTGGTGTGGCGCCGCGATCGCAAGCCGACCATCACCATCAAGGCCTCGGTCAACGGCGATATCCAGCCCACCGACCTGGTGGCCCAGCTGAAACCGAACATCGATGAGTTCGCCAGCAAGCTGCCAGTCGGTTACGAAGTGGCCACTGGCGGTACGGTGGAGGAAAGCGGCAAGGCCCAAGGGCCGATCGCCAAGGTCATCCCGTTGATGCTGTTCCTCATGGCGACCTTCCTGATGATCCAGTTGCACAGCGTGCAGAAGCTGTTCCTGGTGGTCAGCGTGGCACCGCTGGGTCTGATTGGCGTGGTGCTGGCGCTGGTGCCTACAGGTACGCCGATGGGCTTTGTGGCGATCCTCGGTATCCTGGCGTTGGCAGGCATCATCATTCGTAACTCGGTAATCCTGGTGACCCAGATCGACGAGTTCGAAGCGCAGGGCTACACCCCTTGGGACGCGGTCATGGAAGCCACCAACCATCGGCGCCGTCCCATCTTGCTGACGGCGGCGGCGGCGAGCCTGGGCATGATCCCGATTGCCCGCGAGGTGTTCTGGGGGCCGATGGCCTACGCGATGATTGGCGGCATCATCAGCGCAACGCTGCTGACGCTGCTGTTCCTGCCGGCGCTGTATGTGGCCTGGTACAAGATCCGCGAGCCACAGAAACAGGCCTGAAGCCCTGTACCAAACCCTGTGGGAGCGGGTTTACCCGCGAATGCAATGGTGGAGCTACCGCCGCATTTGCGGGTGAACCCGTTCCCACAGGGTTATTTTTTGTGTTCAGAATAGTTGTTTTAATTTGGTTATATAAACATTCTTAAACAGTATTTTTAAGAATAACCCTGCCTCACTACTATTGCCTTCAAGCCAGGCAATAACCCCCCTTCAGATCCCTGCCCGGCACCCTCACTCCAAGGAGAACGAGCATGAGTGCATCGCTGCGTAGCATCGACGGTCAGGACGAAGCCACCATTCTGCGGGAGATCCAGAGCGCCTTGCGCGACCTTCGTTTCGGTGCGGTGGAAATCACCGTGCACAACGCCCAGGTCGTTCAGATCGAACGCAAGGAGAAGTTCCGCCTGCAACAGCCCGGCAACAAGACCGGCTGATTCGCGCCACAACATCCAAAACTAGAAAAATGCCAATCGGGAGCTTCACCATGTCCATCCGCCGTTATGCGCTCGCCGCCCTGGCCAGTGCTGTTTTTGCCGGTTCCGCCATCGCCAAGGACTACGAACTGCTGAACGTGTCCTACGACCCGACCCGTGAGCTGTACCAGCAGTACAACGCCGAGTTCATCAAGCACTGGCAACAGGCCCATCCGGGCGACAAGGTGAAGATCCAGCAATCTCACGGCGGTTCGGGCAAGCAGGGACGTGCGGTGATCGACGGCCTGCGCGCCGACGTGGTGACACTGGCCCTGGCCGGTGACATCGACGAAATCGCCAAGCTCGGCAAGACCCTGCCGGACAACTGGCAGACCCGCCTGCCGGATGCCAGCACTCCGTACACCTCGACCATCGTGTTCCTGGTGCGCAAGGGCAACCCGAAAGGCATCAAGGACTGGGGCGACCTGATCAAGAAGGACGTCTCGGTCATCACCCCCAACCCGAAAACTTCCGGTGGCGCCCGCTGGAACTTCCTCGCCGCCTGGGCCTACGGCCTGAAGACCGGCGGTAGTGAAGAGAAGGCCAAGGCCTACGTGCAGGAGCTGTTCAAGCACGTGCCCGTGCTGGATACCGGCGCTCGCGGTTCGACCATCACCTTCGTCAACAACGGCCAGGGCGACGTGTTGCTGGCCTGGGAAAACGAAGCCTTCCTGGCGCTGAAGGAAGACGGTGGCTCCGACAAGTTCGACATCGTCGTGCCTTCGCTGTCGATCCTCGCCGAGCCACCAGTGGCAGTGGTCGACAAGAACGCCGAGAAGAAGGGCAATACCGAGATTGCCACCGAATACCTCAAGCACTTGTACAGCCCGGCCGGGCAGAAGATCGCCGCCGAGAACTTCTATCGCCCGCGTGACGAGAAAGTGGCTGCCGAATTTGGCAAGCAGTTCCCGAAACTGGACCTGGTGACCATCGACAAGGACTTCGGTGGCTGGAAGACTGCACAACCGAAGTTCTTCAATGATGGCGGTGTGTTCGACCAGATCTATCAGGCACAGTAAGGGCCAAGGGAAAGCGGGGGCTGCTGCGCAGTCCTTTCGCGACGCAAGGCCGCTCCTACAGGGAAACGCGATCCATGTAGGAGCGGCCTTGCGTCGCGAAAGGGGCGCAGAGCGGCCCCAGGATTCAGAAGCCTGCACCGGCCCGGCATTGCTCCGGGCCAGGTGCGTTCAACCAGGGATATTTATGTCACGTCGCATCTCCCCCGTCATACCCGGCTTCGGGCTGACGCTGGGCTACACCTTGGTGTACCTCAGCCTGATCGTGCTGATACCGCTGGCGGCCATGTTCATCCATGCCTCGCAGCTGACCTTCGAGCAGTTCTGGAACGTCATCAGCGCGCCGCGGGTGATCGCCGCGCTCAAGCTGAGTTTCGGCACCGCCCTGTTCGCCGCCATCATCAACGGTGTCATCGGCACCCTGCTGGCCTGGGTGCTGGTGCGCTACACCTTCCCCGGGCGCAAGGTCATCGACGCTATGATCGACCTGCCGTTCGCCCTGCCCACCGCCGTTGCCGGTATTGCCCTGACCGCCCTGTACGCGCCTGCGGGCTGGGTTGGCCAGTTCGCCACCGACCTCGGTTTCAAGATCGCCTACACGCCGCTGGGCATCACCCTTGCGCTGACCTTCGTCACCCTGCCGTTCGTGGTGCGCACGGTGCAACCGGTGCTGGCGGATATTCCGCGTGAAGTCGAAGAGGCCGCGGCATGCCTGGGCGCGAAACCGTTGCAGGTGTTCCGCCATATCCTCGCGCCAGCGCTGCTGCCTGCCTGGCTGACCGGTTTCGCCCTGGCCTTTGCCCGTGGCGTTGGCGAGTACGGATCGGTGATCTTCATCGCCGGCAACATGCCGATGAAGACCGAGATCCTGCCGCTGCTGATCATGGTCAAGCTCGACCAGTACGACTACACCGGCGCCACTGCCATCGGCGTGTTGATGCTGGTGGTTTCCTTCATCCTGCTGCTGCTGATCAACCTGCTGCAGCGCCGCATCGAAACCCCTTGAAGGAGGCCGCATGTCCAGTTCAACCCTGAGTGCAAGCGCCGCCGCCAACGCCGCCCGGTGTGGCAGCGCCACCTCGCGGCGCGTCCTGATCGGCCTTGGCTGGCTGGTGTTCGCGCTGTTCCTGCTGCTGCCGCTGGTGATCGTGGTGTCGCAGGCGCTGAAGAACGGCTTCGGCACCTTCTTCGAAGCGATCTTCGAGCCTGATGCCTTGTCGGCGCTCAAGCTCACCTTGCTCGCCGTGGTCATTTCGGTGCCGCTGAACCTGGTGTTCGGTGTCAGCGCCGCCTGGTGCGTGAGCAAGTACAGCTTCCGCGGCAAGAGCATCCTGGTGACCCTGATCGACCTGCCGTTTTCGGTGTCGCCGGTGATCGCCGGCCTGGTCTACGTGCTGATGTTCGGCGCGCAAGGCCTGTTCGGCCCGTGGCTGCAGGACCACGACATTCAGATCGTATTTGCCTTGCCGGGCATCGTCCTGGCGACCATCTTCGTCACCGTGCCGTTCGTGGCCCGCGAGCTGATCCCGCTGATGCAGGAGCAGGGCACGCAGGAGGAAGAAGCCGCGCGCTTGCTCGGCGCCAACGGCTGGCAGATGTTCTGGCACGTGACGCTGCCGAACATCAAATGGGGCCTGATCTACGGCGTGGTGCTGTGCACCGCGCGGGCCATGGGCGAGTTTGGCGCGGTGTCGGTGGTGTCGGGGCATATCCGTGGCGTGACCAACACCTTGCCGCTGCACGTGGAGATCCTCTACAACGAGTACAACCACGTCGCGGCCTTCAGCGTGGCCAGCCTGTTGCTGATCCTGGCGCTCTTCATCCTGCTGCTCAAGCAGTGGAGCGAGAACCGTATTAACCGCCTGCGCCACAGCGCCGCGGAGGAATGATTCATGTCGATCGAAGTTCGTAACGTCAGCAAGCGCTTCAACAGCTTCCAGGCCCTGAACGCCATCAACCTGGACATCAACAGCGGCGAGCTGGTGGCCCTGCTTGGCCCGTCCGGCTGCGGCAAGACCACACTTCTGCGCATCATCGCTGGCCTGGAAACCCCGGACCAGGGCAACATCGTGTTCCATGGCGAGGACGTGTCCGGCCATGACGTGCGTGATCGCAACGTCGGTTTCGTGTTTCAGCACTATGCGCTGTTCCGCCACATGAGCGTGTTCGACAACGTCGCCTTTGGCCTGCGCATGAAGCCCAAGGGCGAGCGCCCGAGCGAAAGCAAGATTGCCGAGAAGGTCCACGAACTGCTGAACATGGTGCAACTGGACTGGCTGTCCGACCGCTACCCCGAGCAGCTGTCCGGTGGCCAGCGCCAGCGTATCGCCCTGGCCCGCGCCCTGGCGGTGGAGCCCAAGGTGCTGCTGCTGGACGAGCCGTTCGGTGCGCTCGACGCCAAGGTGCGCAAGGAGCTGCGCCGCTGGCTGGCGCGGTTGCACGAGGACATCAACCTGACTTCGGTATTCGTCACCCACGACCAGGAAGAAGCCATGGAAGTGGCCGACCGTATCGTGGTGATGAACAAGGGCGTGATCGAGCAGATCGGCTCGCCAGGCGAGGTGTACGAAAAGCCGGCCAACGATTTCGTCTACCACTTCCTCGGCGACTCCAACCGCCTGGCCTTGAGCGAGGGGCACCATGTGCTGTTCCGCCCGCACGAGGTGTCGCTGTCGCGGCATGAGACCGAGGGGCACCATGCGGCCGAGGTGCGCGATATCCGGCCATTGGGTGCCACTACGCGGGTAACCTTGAAGGTGGAAGGGCAGAGCGAGCTGATCGAGGCCGAGGTGGTCAAGGATCACGACAGCCTGACCGGGCTGGCGCGTGGGGAGACACTGTTCTTCCGGCCGAAGGTCTGGCAGAAGGTGGCGGATATCTGAGTCGCTTTGAACAAGGAAAAGCCCGGGCATGGTCCCGGGTTTTTTATTGACCGCAAGATCGCTGGGGCTGCTTTGCAGCCCTTTCGCGACACGAGGCCGCTCCTACAGGACTGCGCGATCCCTTGTAGGAGCGGCCTTGTGTCGCGAAACGAGGGCGCAGCCCTCGCGGCAATCTGATGCCTTGCGCGAATATTTCATATGCCCGCAAAGCATCACATGGTCGCTCTTACCTCACACCCCACGAAACCCGCGGTCTAGAGCCAACCCTTCAAAACAGATATTCCTGAATGCTCTAACTTTAACTTGAAACATTACTTTCAGAGATAAGGCCCTGCCCCCGATGATTCAGCCACACACCTGAATCAAGAACCCCAGGAGTTTGATCAATGGGTAATGTCCAGTCGGCCGTCAGGGCCTACGACCAGCCATGGCGCCCGAGCCCGGGTGATCTGGTCGAGCTTGGACGGACGCTTCGCCTGCCACTGGGCCAGCTGCGCCTGCAACGCACCCCGGTCAGCGGCCTCAAGCGCCGTGACAAGCTGGCGCTGGGCCTGCTGGTGCTGGTCCTGCACGGTGCCGCCGCCTATTGGGTGAGCCAGGCCCCCACGCCCGCGCTGCCCGTGGTGCCGCCACAGATCCCGGCGATGACAATCGAGTTTGCCGCGCCTGCGCCGCCGGTGGTGCAACCACCACCGCCCGCCCCGGCACCGCCGGTGGTCGAGTCACCGCCTCCGGTGATCGACGAACTGGCCGCCAAGCCCAAGCCGAAACCGAAACCCGTGCCCAAGCCGGTCGCCAAGCAGTCGCCCAAGCCGCAGCCCAAACCGGTCGAGGCGCCGCCACCTGCTCCGGTGGCTGCCCCGGCACCGCCTGCGCCACCCGCACCGGCGCCGGTCACGCCGCCATCGGCCAACGCGGCGTACCTGAAGAACCCGGCACCGGAGTATCCGCAGATGGCTATGCGCCGTGGCTGGGAAGGCACCGTATTGCTGCGCGTCGAGGTACTGCCCAGTGGCAAGCCCGGGCAGATCCAGATCCAGCAGAGCAGCGGCCGCGATGCCCTCGACTCCGCCGCGCTGGCTGCGGTCAAGCGCTGGAGCTTCGTCCCCGCCAAGCAGGGCGACGTGGCCCAGGCCGGCTGGGTCAGCGTGCCGATCGATTTCAAGCTTCGCTAACTTTTTCGCAGAACACAGGAAGACATCATCATGAGCCTGCTGGCATCCCCCCTCGAGTCCGTTGAAAGTGCAGTCATCTGGCTGCTGGTCGGTTTTTCCGTCGTCACCTGGGGCCTTGCCCTGGTCAAGGTCGCGCAGTTCGTGCGGCTGAAGCACCAGGACAAGCGCTTCCACCAGCAATTCTGGGCCGCATCGAGCCTCGACTCGGCGGCGGAAATCAGCCACGAGCTGCCTGGCCCGGCTGCCCGCGTCGCTCAGTCCGGCTATGCCGCGATTGCGGTCGGTGACACCCACGCCAGTGACCTGAGCCACGCCATCAACCATCAGGACCGCCTTGAGCGTGCCCTGCGCCAGCAGATCGTGCGTGAACGCCGCTCGCTCGAAACCGGCCTGGCTGTGGTCGCCAGTATCGGCAGCACCTCGCCCTTCATCGGCCTGTTCGGCACCGTGTGGGGCATCATGGAAGCGCTCAAGGGCATCAGCGCAGCCGGTTCCGCCAGCCTGGAAACCGTGGCCGGGCCGATCGGCGCGGCGCTGGTTGCCACCGGTGTGGGTATCGCCGTCGCGGTGCCGGCGGTGCTGGTCTACAACTACTTCCTGCGCCGCCTCAAGCTGACCGCGGCCGACCTCGATGACTTCGCCCACGACTTCTACAGCCTGGCGCAGAAGAGTGCCTTCCGCGTACTGGTGCACCCGGCTGTGCACAAGGCCCAGAGTGGTTTCACCCAGCCGGTGAAGGAGGCGTCCTGACATGGCCTTTTCGACCCAGGACAGCGACGAAGTTCTCAGTGAAATCAACGTCACGCCGCTGGTGGACGTCATGCTGGTGCTGCTGGTGGTGTTCATCGTCACCGCGCCACTGCTGACA
This sequence comes from Pseudomonas sp. SMN11, assembly GCF_052041945.1. Classification (NCBI taxonomy): domain Bacteria; kingdom Pseudomonadati; phylum Pseudomonadota; class Gammaproteobacteria; order Pseudomonadales; family Pseudomonadaceae; genus Pseudomonas; species Pseudomonas sp. SMN11. Next base: position 12,909 of record NZ_JBKGGW010000004.1, read on the forward strand.
AACGCCATCCCGATCAACCTGCCCAAGACCGAGGCCGTGGCCCCGGTGGAGCAGAAAGACCCGCTGGTGGTGAGCATCGACGGTGGCGGCAAACTTTTCATCAACAAGGACGAGATCCAGCCGGACCTGCTGGAAAGCAACCTCAAGGCGGCCAAGGACAAGGACGCCGACGTGCGTGTGCAGTTGCAGGCGGACGATGGCGTGAACTATGGCGAAGTCGCGCGGGCCATGGCCGCGATCGAGCGCGCCGGGATCAGCAAACTGGCGGTAATAACTGCACGGTAATCTTCATCCTCTTCAGGCAAGTGCTTAGGGGCCACATCTCTTGGCAGGGGTTGGCCCTTTCTTTTGTCTGTCATCTTTGAGTGTTTTTGGTTATTAATAAATAGCTTCTTATTCCTTTACGAATATAACTGCCTCCCTATACTGGTCCCCAAGCACGCAAACTTACTGGAGGCGTCCCCATGCGCAATGAGTCGATTCGTTACCTGATTGTGCCGGGCTGGCAAGGATCGCCAGACAATCATTGGCAGAGTCACTGGCAGCGCACGCTGCCCAACAGCGCCCGGGTCGAACAGCGTGACTGGCTTACTCCACAGTGCCGCGATTGGGTGCAGGCGCTGGAGCAGGCGATTGTCGCCGAACGCTCGCCGGTGATTCTGATCGCGCACAGCCTGGGCTGCGTCACCGTCGCCCACTGGGCCGCACAGGCCAGCCCGGCGCTGCTGCGTCGGGTGCGCGGCGCGTTGCTGGTGGCCCCGGCGGATGTCGAGCGTCCCACCTGTGCGCCGGCCTTGCGCAACTTCGCGCCGATCCCGCTGCAGGCGCTGCCGTTCCCCAGCCAGGTGGTCAGCTCCGACAACGATCCGGCAGTGAGCGTGCCGCGTGCCTTGTACCTGGCCCAGGCCTGGGGTGCTGAAGCGGGCCTGCTGAGCAATGCCGGGCACATCAACGTGAAGTCCGGCCACGAGCGCTGGGAACAAGGCTTCGCCTACCTGTATCGCCTGCAAAGCCGGGTCGAGCAGCGCGCATTGCGCCGCGCCTGATCGGCCCCGACCGTTCACCGTTTGCCTGACGCCCGGCCACCCATGGCCTCGGGCGGGAGTTCGTCATGACTTTTCAAAGCCCGTTCGGCCAGCCGCTGCTGACCTTTCCTGAACTGGACAAGAGCCCCCTGAGCATCCGTGCCAAGGCGCTGGTGTTCATCGACCCGCGCTCGCAGCAGTTGCGCCAGACCCTGGAGCAGCTGGCGCCGCAACCGGTACCGGTGCTGATTCGCGGCGAGACCGGTACCGGCAAGGAACTGCTGGCACGGCAGATCCACCGGGCCAGCGACCGCCCCGGCCTGTTCGTCTCGGTCAACTGCGCGGCCATCAGCCCGACCTATGCCGACGCCGAGTTGTTCGGCTATAGCGCTGGCAGCCAGGGCGGCACGGCCAGCAGCCGCGCCGGCTGGTTCGGCTCGGCAAATGGCGGCACCTTGTACCTGGACGAGATCGCCGACTTGCCGTTGGCGATCCAGAGCAAGCTGCTGGCGGCCTTGGAAAACCGTGAGGTCACCCGTGTCGGCTCGCAGCAACCGCAGCCGGTGGACGTGCGCCTGGTGGCTGCGACCAGCATCGACCTGGCGCGGGTAGTGAAGGCTGGCCGCTTCAACGAGCGCCTGTACCAGTACCTGCGCGAGGGCGCGCTGGAGCTGCCGCCGCTGCGCGAGCGCCCGGGCGACATCCTGCCATTGGCCGAGTATTTCCTGGGCATCTACAGCGTACGCCTGCAGCGCCCGCTGGCACTGATCAGCGAGGCCGCGCAGCAGGTGCTGGAAGCGCATGCCTGGCCGGGCAACACCCGGGAACTGGAGAACGTGATCCACTTCGCGCTGTTGGTGAACGTCGGGGACGAGCTGCTGCCGGAGGACCTCGACCTGCTCAATCCCGCAGGCTAGAGGATTTAATAAGCAAACTGGATGGTGGCAGATTGTTTATGGAATAAGCAGCTAATTAAAAGATATTGTTACGGAATAAAAAATCTCGGTATCGTCCGCCTCACGCCCGCCAGTGAAACGGTTGGGCACCCGAATTCGCCATCCGTGATGGCTCAGATCCAGAATAAGGAACACCATGAAGAAGACCCTGCTGACCACTGCCCTGGCCGCCGCCCTGTCGTTCGCTGGCCTGGCCTCTGCCGCCGAGAAACTGGTGGTTGCCGCCACCCCGGTACCGCACGCCGAGATCCTTGAACTGATCAAGCCGACCCTGGCCAAGGAAGGTGTGGACCTGCAGATCAAGGTCTTCACCGATTACGTGCAGCCGAACGTGCAGGTTGACCAGAAGCGCCTGGACGCCAACTACTTCCAGACCCTGCCTTACCTGCAGAGCTTCAACGAAGGCAAGGGCACCCACCTGGAAACCGTGGTCGGCGTGCACGTAGAACCGTTCGGTGGCTACTCGAAGAAGGTCAAGAGCCTGAGCGAGCTGAAAGACGGAGCTACCGTTGCTATCCCGAACGAAGGTAGCAATAGCGGCCGCGCACTGATCCTGCTGCAGAAGGCCGGCCTGATCACCCTGAAGGACCCGAAGAACGCCCTGGCGACCCCGAAAGACATCGCCGAGAACCCGAAGAAGCTGAAGTTCCGCGAACTTGAGTCGGCCATGCTGCCGCGCGTGCTGGACCAGGTCGACCTGGACATGATCAACACCAACTACGCGCTGGAAGCCGGCCTGAACCCGGCCAAGGATGCGCTGGTGATCGAAGGCAGCGACTCGCCATACGTGAACTTCCTGGTTGCCCGCCCGGACAACAAGGACAGTGAGGCCATCCAGAAGCTGGCCAAGGCGCTGACCAGCCCTGAGGTGAAGGCATTCATTGCCAAGAAGTACCAGGGCGCGGTGCTGCCTGCGTTCTGATTGTTGATGGCTTCATGAAAACGCCGACGCATTTGCGTCGGCGTTTTTGTGTGTGGCTGGCAGCCGGTCAGCGCGGATTGCCCAGCGCCCGGCGCAGTGCCAGTAGCCACAGCAGTTGTTCGTTCGAATCAGGCGAGCAGGGGCTGTTCATCATTATCGTCCTTGTTGGTGATGGCCTTGCAAGTCACAGTCTGAAGCGCTTTGAGTCGCGCGTTGCAGGAAGGTTCAGGCGTTTCGTTTATCTCAGGGGTTGCGCGGTAGCCAGTCCCGCAGAAACGCGTTTACCACCTGCGGGTTCTCCAGGCTGGAGATATGCCCCGCAAACGGTATCTGCGCCGCCAGGCAGCCAATGATCCGCGACATCTCGTTGGACTCTTCAGGCGGCCGCGGAATGTCCTGGTCACCGCAGATCACGATGGTCTTGTCACCTTTCAGCTCGCCCAGCTGCCCTAGCAGGTCGGGCCGCCCGAAGATAACCCGCCCCATCGGGTCGAGGCTGTTGCGAATCACCTCGGCGCTGGTTGCCTTCAATGCCGCCCGAAAGCTTTCACGAATTTCGGGCACTGTCTGCCCGCCAGCATGGAAGAAGATCGGCACGATGATATCCAGCAGTGGGTCCGGGAAGAAACCTGCCTCGCTCGCCGCATCCAGCATGGCGAAGTACTTCAGCCGGGTCGCCTCCGGTTCGGCGCCGAGGTACGTATCCATCAGCACCAGGCGATCGACCCGTTCGGGGTTTTCGATAGCCAGCTGAGCACCCCACATGCCACCGACCGATAGGCCAACGAGGTGGCAGGTGGCGATGTCCAGCGCGTCCAGCAATGCCAGATGCTGACGGGCCAGTGCGCTCATGTCGGTGGTGGTGGCGGGTGGAGCATCGGAGTCGCCGTGGCCCCAGAGCTCGGGGACGATGACCCGGAAGTGCTGTGACAGGGCCTCGATCTGGGGCTGCCACATTTCGGCCGACCACAGGTAGCTGTGGCCGAGCAGCACCGGGAAGCCCTGGCCCTGCTCGACATAGCTCATGCGTGCGCCGTCGATTTCGATGAAGTGTTTTTGCATGGAAAAGTCTCTGCAGCAAGTTTCAAGGGTTTTCAAGGTTACTGACGGGTGCCGGGAACAAGCCTGAGGGTGCTCTGTGCCGGGATCATGGCCATCTGCGCTCGCTGGTACTTCCCTTCAACATACCCTTCGGCCTGGTCCGCAAAATGTCGGTCGAACGGCACGCCACTCTGCCCGACCGGGTTGCTGGTCAGCGCCTGCCCGGCATCGGTGAAGTCGATCAGGCGCCGGGTCGATGGCCCATAAGTCACAGGCCACGGCGCCGGGCCAATCTTCGCCGACAGATTGTTGGGAACCTCGTGGGTGCCGGGGGCGGCAAACGGGCCGACATTGAACAGCAGGTTCAGTGGCTTTTTCGCACCCAGTGGATGGTTGTGGGTCAGGGTGTGGGCCTTGCCCCATTGCCAGCTGGCCGGGTCCTTGCCGAGGGTCTCACGCAAGTGGTCAAGGCTCTTCTGCCAGGCCACGTGCACGATGGCAGTGCGGTCAGTGCGCTGGCTCGCGCCGCGGGTGTTCCACCAAGGCGAAGCGGCGTCGGCGGCCAGGCGCGGCAGTGCGGCATCGATGGCGCGGGTGCTGATCAGCACCGGGAACCAGGTGTCGCCCAGCTCGTCATGCAGCGCGGCATAGGCCAGTTCGTAGAGGAACTGGTTGAACAGGGTGGCGCTGGTGGAGTCCAGCGGATAGTCGCCGCGCCAGGCCGCCAGCTGTTCGACCAGTTCCTTTTCCTCGTCACCCTGGGCGATCTGGCGCAGGGTCGCCAACAAGGGCGCCAAGGTACGGGGACCGTAATCGCTTGCCGTATCGAGCTGCAACGCCTGGCTGTTCTGCAAGTCCCACTTCACCTCCGGGTTGGCCAGCTGGCGATCGAGCTGGCGGCCACGGTCTGGGAGGTTGTAGTAGCCGGGTATCGGCACCACGGTCGGTGGTTGGTAATTGGCCGAGACGATATAGCCGCTGGCCGGGTTTTCCTGCTGCGGGTTGACGCTGAACGGGTAGAAACCGGGTTTGTCGGCCTGGCTGCTGGCGCCATCGAGGATGAACGCCGGGTTCACACCGTCCGGGCGGATCGGCAACTTCGCCGCCGCCCACCAGCCAATATCGCCACGGGCATTGGCCCAGACGAAGTTCAGCCCCGGCGCCTGCACCTTGGCCGTCGCTTCGCGCATCTTGCCCAGGGTGTCGGCGCGATTGAGCTGGTAGAAGCCTTCGAGTATCGGGTTCTCGGTTTCGAGGAACGCCCACCACATGGCAATCGGCGTGGTCCCGGCCGTGGCGCCGAGGACTTCGTTGACGATCGGCCCGTGGGGTGAGCGGCGCAGGTTGATGGTGACCGGTTGCTCGCCTTTGACTGCAATCTGCTGCTCGGTCTTCTCCAGTGTGTGCCACTGGCCATCGACCATGACCTGGTCAGCGTTGGCAGGGTTGGTCTTTTCCGCGATCAGGTCGACGTCATCGTTCTGGAACATGGTCAGGCTCCAGCCGAAGTCACGGTTGTGCCCCAGCATCGCGAACGGGTTCAGCGCCTGGAAATAGCCATAAAGGTTGAAGCCGGGCGCCGAAAGTTCAGCCTCGTACCACACGGCGGGCACGGCAAAACTGATGTGCGGGTCGCCGGCCAGCAAGGGTTTGCCGCTGCGGGTGCGGCTGCCGGAAACGGCCCAGGCGTTGCTGCCCTCGAACTGCGGGATGCCGGCTTCCACCAAGGCCTCGTGGCCGGCGCGGGCCACGGCTTCGAGGCTTTGCCAGTCGGCGGCAGCCAGTGGCGTGCCCAGTGCGCCCTGCGGCTGCCAGTCGAGGTCGAAGATCTTCAGATATTGCGGGCCGAGTTGATCGCGGATGTAGGTCAGCGCAGGTTCGGTGCGGAAGGCGGCCGCGAAGCTGTAGGCCAGGTAGCCGGCGATGCTCAGGGTGTCTTCGGCAGTGAACGGCCGTGGCGTGATGCCGATCAGGTCGAACTCCATCGGCTTGGGGTGACTGGCCTGCCAGGCATTGACGCCCTCAAGGTAGGCCTGCAAGGCCTGCCATGCGGGTGACTGGTGGTCCTGGCGCTGAGCCATCAGCGCGGCCTGTTCGCGGATACGCAGGCTGCGGAACAGGGTATCGGTGGGCAACAGCTTGTCGCCCAGCACTTCGGCCAGCTCGCCACGGGCCAGGCGGCGCATGATCTCCATCTGGAACAATCGGTCCTGGGCATGCACATAGCCCAGGGCGCGGTACAGGTCCGTTTCGCTCTGCGCTTGCAGGTGGGGCACGCCACGGGCGTCGTAGCGCACGCTGACCGGCGCCTGCAGGCCGGCCATGGTCACTTCCCCCTCGCGCTGCGGCAACTTGCCGTGCACGTACCAGTAACCGGCACCAGCGGCCACGGCGACGACTACGGCCAACAGGGTCAGGCTGCGCTTCATCGAGACTCCTTGTGCATTCGAGCGGAAACTGTGGTCCGATCATCGACGGATTCGCGAACAGAGCATAGCCCCCTGGAAGGAGTTTCCATGTCCCTCAGCGAAAAACAGAAAATGCTCACAGGCCAGCTCTACCACGCCGGCTGCCCCGAGCTGCAGACCGAGCAGATCGCCAACAAGCACTGGATGCACCGCTACAACAACAGCGTCGAATTGCTCAATGACGCGCGCAACGGCCTGCTGGCCGAGCATTTCGGCCATGTCGGTGAAGGCGCGGTAATCCGCCCACCGTTCTACTGCGACTACGGCTACAACATCAGCGTTGGGCGCAATACGTTCATGAACTTCAACTGCGTGATACTCGACGTGGTGCCGGTACGCATCGGCGACGACTGCCAGATCGGCCCCAACGTGCAGATCTATACGGCTGACCACCCGCTCGACCCCGAGGTGCGCCGTAGTGGGCTGGAGAGCGGACGGCCGGTGACCATTGGCAATAACGTGTGGATCGGCGGGGCGGCGATCATCCTGCCGGGGGTGACCATTGGTGACAACGCCATCGTCGGTGCAGGCAGTGTGGTGACCCGTGATGTGCCGGCGGGGGCGACTGTAATGGGCAATCCGGCACGTGTGCGTCAGCCGGCCCAGGGGCAATAGCAGCCCACGGCCAGCGTATTGGAGGCGTTGACGGTGCGGCCAGCCAGCAGCGCCTTGATGATCGGCTCGATGAAACTGTTGCTGGCATTGCACACCGCGCCTTCGCTGTAAGGGCCGAAGTAGGCGAGGTTGCCCTGGCGGTCCCAGATGGCTACGGCGGGGGAGGCGGGCAGGTGTTCGCTGCCTGGCAAGTGGGTGATGGGTTGCAGGCTGCTCAGGTTGGCGGGTAGTTGGCCGTGGCTGCCAGCCTTCTGCACGACGTGGAAGGTCACGCCCTGGCCTGCGAACTGGGTAATCAGGTCGCCAAGGTGCTGCTGATTGCCGACGTTGCATGGGCAGGCCGGGTCCCAGAAGTGCACCACGCGGATCGGACCGGGGCCGGCCAGTTCGGGGGGCAGTTGCAGCTGGCTGCCGTCGAACAGCGTGGTCTGGTTGTCGAATGGGCGCAGGTAGCGGGACTGGAAGGTGGAGTAGGCCTGCCAGAGCATAATGGCGCAGAGCACGAGCACGAACACCATCAGTGTCCGTTTGATACGGTTCGACATGAGTTATCCACAGTGTCGGAGGGGCTCATCGCCGGCAATGCATCTGCCTGATGAAAAAGTGCCCAAGCTTGCCACGATGCGGCCAACAGCTGAATATCCCAGATCAATACTCGCTCCGCCTTGGATGTACCCGATGCCCGCTGCCTTTCACCCCGATACCCTGCGTGCCAGCCTCGCCCCTTTGGTCAAACGCCAACCGTTGTCCACGCAGGCGCAGGACTATCAGCGCTTCTATGGCCTGAACCTGTCGACGCAGAGCTGGCTGGGCGGCTTCCAGGCGGCGGGGTTCGAGCTGGTCGGGCAGGTCTGGCTACCGGAAAAGCCAGTTGCGACGCTGTTCCTGCTGCACGGCTACTACGACCACATGGGCCTCTATCGGCATGTGATCGAGTGGGCGTTGAGGCTCGGTTATGCAGTGATCAGCTGTGACTTGCCAGGCCACGGACTGTCCAGTGGCGAGCGCGCCAGCATCAGTGATTTCGCCGTGTACCAGCAAGTGCTGGAAGCCTTGTTCGAACAGGCGCGTGGCCTTGAACTGCCACGCCCCTGGCACCTCTGCGGGCAGAGCACCGGTGGCGCCATCGCCGTGGACCATTTGCTGCACCAGGGTGACCGCAGCCCAATCAATGGCGAGGTGATCCTGCTGGCGCCGCTGGTGCGGCCGCGCTCGTGGCGCTGGTCGAAGTTCAGCTATCGGGTGCTGCGCCACTTCGTCAACGGCATCGAGCGGCGCTTCAGCGAGAACACCAACGACCCGACGTTCCTGCCCTTCCTCGAAGCCGACCCGCTGCAACCGCGGCGGCTGCCCACGGCCTGGGTCGGCGCGTTGATCGCCTGGGTCAAGCGCATCGAGGCGGCGCCGCACTGCGCGCGGCGGCCCTTGATCGTGCAGGGGGAAGCGGATGGTACGGTGGACTGGCCGCACAACCTCGAAGTGCTCAAGGCCAAGTTCAACGAGCCGCAGATCCTGATGCTACCCGAAGCTCGCCATCACCTGGCCAACGAGCTGCCGGACATTCGTCGGCGCTACTTCGACTTCATCAAGCAGCGCCTGGGCTGATCACTTGAGGTCGGCGCTGTTCTGGCCCACCGCCAGGCCGGCACGCACCGCAGCCACGGCGGCCTGGTAATAGGCCTTGCCGTCCGGCGACTCGGCGAAGGTGGCAAACTCTTCCAGTTCGTCGTCAGACAGGTCGCGGTAGACGTAGAGCAGAGTGTTGTTCAGGTCTTCGCCGATCTGCCCCATGAGACGCTGGCGCTGGCCGTCGAGCAGGCCTTGGGCCTGGCTGGCGCCGAACAGGCCGGGGATCATCGAACTCAGGCTGTCGGCGGCCACCCCGGCGATCGCCAGGCTGACTTCGGCACCGGCTTCGCGGGCCGGCAGGGCCTGGGCCAGGTGGCCGATGACCAGCATGCGGTTGTCGCTGGCCTGCATCTTCGGCAGGCCCTTGGCGTTCTTGGCCAGCTGGTCCTTGCGCGTAGCCAGCAGTTCGGCGGCGACAATCTTGCGCCCCAGCGGCGACTGGAAGAAGGCCAGTGCCGGCGCCGGGTTCGCCAACGTGCTGCGCAGTTTGGCCAAGGCGCGGTTGTCCATTGCCTGGGCCTGGAAGCGCTGGTTGCTGTTGTTGACCAGCGCCTGGTAAACCGCAGGCGGCAGGCTATTGCGGTAGCGCTGTTGGGCGGCGCTCACGGCATCGGAAAAATGGGCGCGCTGGTCGGGCCAGCCGGCGGCCTTGTACAGTTGATCGAGGCTGTCTGCCCAGACAGGCATGGTGCAGATCATCAGCAGAAGCATGGAAAACAGACGGTGCATTCAGGACTCCTGTCGGCAGGTGGCTATTGTCCTAGTCCCGGCGCCATTTTGTCGAGCAATCCGAACGCTTCTCAGCCAAGTGGCGCTGTGCGCCGACAAGGTGAATGGATATGATGCGCGCCATGCACATCTCCCCTGAAAACCCGATGCTTGCGGCCGTCGTCGACGATCTGGCCACCCATGGCTGGTCGCAGCAGGCGCTCTTTCTGCCTGCCGACCTGGTGCGCGCGCTGGCGGCCGAATGCCGGCGCCGTGATGCCGAGGGCGAACTCAACCCGGCAGGGGTTGGACGCGGTGATGCCCAGGAGGTGCGCGAGAGCATTCGCGGCGACCAGATCCAGTGGATCGACCCCGGCCAAGCCGAGGCCTGCGACCAGTACCTGGCGGCCATGGACCAGTTGCGTCAGGCCATCAACCAGGGCCTGTTCCTGGGCCTGGAAGATTTCGAATGCCACTTCGCCCTGTACCCGCCGGGGGCGTTCTATCGCCGGCACCTGGACCGCTTCCGTGATGATGACCGGCGCATGGTGTCGGCGGTAATTTACCTCAACGAAGACTGGCAGCCAGAAGACGGTGGGCAACTGCGCATGTTCCTGGCGGATGATGTCGAGCACGATGTGCAGCCGGTGGCGGGCTGTCTGGCCATCTTTCTGTCCGGTGAGGTGCCGCACGAGGTGCTGCCGGCCAGGCGCGAGCGCCTGTCGTTGACCGGTTGGTTTCGGCGCCGTGGCAATGACCCGTTCTGATCTGCCCAAGGTCTTGGTGAGCGCCTGCCTGCTGGGGCAGCCGGTGCGTTATGACGGCCGGGCCAGTGGGCATCCCGATTTGTTGCAGCAGTGGCAGGCCGAAGGGCGTGTGGTGCCACTGTGCCCCGAGGTGGCTGGCGGCTTGCCGACACCGCGCCCGCCAGCGGAGATCCCCGGTGGCCAGGGCGCGCAAGTGCTAGATGGCGGGGCGCAGGTGCTGACGGTGGCTGGTGAGGACGTCACTGCCGAGTTTCTGGCCGGGGCGCAGCAGGCGCTGGCGCTGGTGCGGCGCCATGGCATTCGGGTGGCGGTGCTGAAGGCGGGTAGCCCTTCGTGCGGCAACCGGTTGGTCTACGATGGCACCTTCAGTGGGAAGAAAGTGCCAGGCGAAGGGGTTGCCGCAGCCCTGCTGCGGCGTGCAGGGGTACAGGTGTTCAGTGAGTTGGAGTTGGAACAAGCGCAGCAGGCGTTGGCTGATCTGCCTGCAGGTTGCTGAACCACTTCTGTTCCAGCTCCGCCGTACGGCCACTGTTCTTCAGGCGATCAAGTGCATTGTTCACTGCGCTTTCGAACGCCGGGTTGTCCTTCTGGAACGGAATCACCAGCTTCTTCTCGCCAAATGCCTGGCTCACGTCGAACGGGCCATCGGCCTTGGGCGACTCGCTCGACGGCATCAGCGAGACGTCATACTTGCCACTTTCCACACCCGGCAATACTTCCGCTGGCGTCGCCTCGACAAACTCGGCGCGCAGGTCCAGTTCACGGGCCAGGTCCTGGCCGAATTCGATTTCGAAGCCGGTCAGGCGGTCGTTTTCCTTGAACGAGTAAGGCGCGTTATCGGCCTGTACGGCAATGCGCAATTCGCCCCGGTCGGCAATTTCGTCTATCAGCTCGGCCTGAGCCAATGGAATGATCAGTACTGCCAGCAGTACGCCTATGGTCGAACGCATGTAGTGCCCCTTTTTCTTAAGCAGATGAATAACTTTCGCCGCGACTTTCTTCCTCGTCGCGGTCGAGCGCAGCCTATGACCTTGAAGCCTTGGCGAGGTTTAACCCTAACTGAAATATTTCTCTTTGTGGGCTATCGTGAACTACCGCCGCCGTTCGTTTTACTGGCAGCGGTCAATAAGTGAATCACAGGAGAAGTGAATGAACAGCCTATTTTCGCGTGCTGCCGTTGCCGGTCTGCTGATGGGTGTCTCGGTGCTCGCCAGCGCCGCAGATGCCCTGAAGAGCCAGGAGCCGCCCGCGGGTGCCAAGGTTTCCATCCTTTCCCCCAAAGATGGCGAGCAGGTCGCCGCGACCTTCACCGTCAAGTTCGGCATCGAGGGCATGGAGCTAAAGCCTGCGGGAGACCAGACCCCGCATACTGGCCACCACCACTTGCTGGTGGATGTGGACAAGGAACCTGCGGCCGACATGCCGCTGCCGACCAGCCTGATGCCCGCAGCGGGTACCGCGTTGCCCGCCGGCCCGCAAGTGCTGCACTTCGGCAAGGCGCAAACCGAAACGACCATCACCCTGACGCCGGGCAAGCACACCCTGCAACTGGTGCTGGGTGACCAGTATCATGTGCCGTTCAAGCCGAGTGTCGAATCGAAGAAGATCACGGTTGAAGTGAAATAAAAAAAGGGAGGCCACCAGGGCCTCCCTTTTTCATACCGCCAGCGACCTTAGAACAGGACGCGCGAACGGATGGTGCCTTTTACCTGTTGCAGTTTCTCCTGCGCCAGGTCGGAGTACTCGGCGTCAACGTCGATTACCACGTAACCGACTTTCTCGTTGGTCTGCAGGAACTGACCAGAGATGTTGATGCTGTTTTCGGCGAAGACTTTGTTGATCTCGCTGAGCACGCCCGGGATGTTCTCGTGGATGTGCAGCAGGCGGTGCTTGCCTGGGTGCGCCGGCAGGGCAACTTCCGGGAAGTTGACCGACGATACCGAAGTACCGTTGTCGCTGTACTTAACCAGCTTTTCGGCCACTTCCAGGCCGATGTTGGCCTGGGCTTCGGCAGTGGAACCACCGATGTGCGGGGTCAGGATCACGTTGTCCAGGCCACGCAGCGGGCTTTCGAACTCTTCGTCGTTGGAGCGCGGCTCGACCGGGAACACGTCGATGGCGGCGCCGATCAGGTGCTTGTCCTTGATCGCTGCGGCCAGGTGGTCCAGTTCGACCACGGTGCCACGAGCGGCGTTGATCAGGATCGAGCCCTTCTTCATCGCACGGATTTCTTTCTCGCCGATCATCCACTGGGTGGATGGCAGCTCAGGCACGTGCAGCGAAACGATGTCGGCCAGGCCCAGCAGTTCGTTGAGGCTGGTGACCTGTACGGCGTTGCCCAGCGGCAGCTTGGTCAGCGGGTCGTAGAAGTACACCTGCATGCCGAGGTTTTCTGCCAGGACCGACAGTTGGGTACCGATCGAGCCGTAGCCGACGATGCCCAGCTTCTTGCCGCGGATCTCGAACGAGTTGGCCGCGCTCTTGATCCAGCCGCCACGGTGGCAGGAAGCGTTCTTCTCAGGGATGCCGCGCAGCAGCAGGATGGCCTCGGCCAGCACCAGCTCGGCCACCGAACGGGTGTTGGAGTACGGGGCGTTGAAGACGGCGATACCACGCTCGCGAGCAGCAGCCAGGTCGACCTGGTTGGTGCCGATGCAGAAGCAGCCGACGGCGACCAGCTTCTTGGCGCAGTCGAAGATTTCTTCGGTCAGTTGGGTGCGCGAGCGGATGCCGATGAAGTGGGCGTCGGCGATCTTTTCTTTCAGCTCGGCATCCGGCAATGAACCGGTGAGGTATTCGATGTTGGTGTAGCCGGCAGCCTTGAGGGTATCGACTGCGTTCTGGTGCACACCTTCAAGAAGAAGGAACCGGATCTTGCTCTTGTCGAGAGAAGTCTTGCTCATCTGCGTAAACCTGTATCCCGGAGAAAAAATGGCGAGGACTGATGCCAGGCGCTAGGGCAGCCTTAGCATGAACAGCGGGAGGGCTATGCTAGCATACGCGACACAATCTGAGCTTATCCCGACAGGTGAAGAGTGCTCAGGGTGACTATGAATAAGTCGAGAGTTCCAGCGATGACCCACCCCGCTGTAATTGAAGAACTGATGACCCTTGTCGACCCTGGCAAGGTCCTGACCGACCCCGCTTCCCTGGAGGCCTACGGCAAGGACTGGACCAAGCATTACCCGCCTGCGCCCACGGCCATCGTGTTACCCAAGACGGTAGAGCAGGTGCAGGCCATCGTGCGCTGGGCTAACCAGCACCAGGTCGCGCTGGTGCCGTCTGGCGGGCGCACCGGGCTTTCCGCCGGGGCCGTGGCGGCCAATGGGGAAGTCGTGGTCGCCTTCGACTACATGAACCAGATTGTCGATTTCAATGCCTTCGATCGCACCGTGGTGTGCCAGCCGGGGGTGATCACCCGCCAGCTGCAAACTTTTGCCGAAGAGCATGGCCTTTATTACCCGGTGGATTTCGCCTCCAGCGGCTCCAGCCAGATTGGCGGCAACATCGGCACTAATGCTGGTGGTATCAAGGTCATCCGTTACGGCATGACCCGCAACTGGGTGGCCGGCCTGAAAGTGGTCACCGGCAAGGGCGAGCTGCTGGAGCTGAACAAGGACCTGATCAAGAACGCCACCGGTTACGACCTGCGCCAGCTGTTCATTGGCGCTGAGGGCACCCTGGGTTTCGTGGTCGAAGCGACCATGCGCCTGGACCGCGCCCCGCGCAACCTCACCGCCATGGTGCTGGGCACGCCGGACTTCGACTCGATCATGCCGGTGTTGCATGCCTTCCAGGGCAAGCTCGACCTGACCGCCTTCGAGTTCTTCTCCGACAAGGGCCTGGTCAAGATCATGGCCCGTGGCGATGTACCGGCCCCGTTCGAGACCGACTGCCCGTTCTATGCCTTGCTGGAGTTCGAAGCCAGCACCGAGGAGGTGGCCAATGAAGCGCTGGCCACCTTCGAACACTGCGTCGAGCAGGGCTGGGTGCTGGATGGGGTGATGAGCCAGAGCGAAACACAGCTGAAGAACCTGTGGAAGCTGCGTGAATACTTGTCCGAAACCATCTCCCACTGGACGCCGTACAAGAACGACATTTCCGTCACCGTTTCCAAGGTACCGGCGTTTCTGCGCGATATCGATGCCATCGTCAGCGAGCATTACCCGGACTATGAAGTGGTCTGGTACGGCCACATTGGCGACGGTAACCTGCACCTGAACATCCTCAAGCCCGAGCACATGAGCAAGGATGACTTCTTCGCCTCGTGCACCAAGGTCAACAAGTGGGTGTTCGAAATCGTCAAACGCTACAACGGCTCGATCTCGGCCGAGCATGGCGTGGGCATGACCAAGCGCGACTACCTGGGCTACAGCCGTTCGCCTGAGGAAATTGCCTGCATGAAGGCAATTAAGGCCGTCTTCGACCCTAACGGCATCATGAATCCGGGTAAGATCTTCGCTCCTGAACAAAAGCAGTAATCATAGGAGTCGGCCATGAGTTACCAGCACCAGTACGTAGACGGCACGCGCATTCATTTCCCGCTGGGCAAGGTGGTGTGCATCGGCCGCAACTACGCCGAACATGCCAAGGAACTGGACAACCCCATTCCTTCCGAGCCGCTGCTGTTCATCAAGCCGGGTAGCTGCGTGGTGCCGCTGGAAGGCGGGTTCAAGATCCCGACCGACCGTGGCTCGGTGCACTACGAGGCCGAGATTGCCGTGCTGCTGGGCAAGCCGCTGTCGTCCACTGCGTCCGAGGAAGAAGTACTGGACGCCATCTCCGGTTACGCCCCAGCGCTGGACCTGACCCTGCGCGACGTGCAGGCCAAGCTCAAGGAAAAGGGCCTGCCGTGGGAGCTGTGCAAGAGCTTTGACGGCGCTTGCGTGCTGCCACCGTTCGTTTCCGCAGCATCCTTTGAGGATGTGACCGATATTCCGGTGCGCCTGACCATCAATGGTGAAGTGCGCCAGGACGGCAACAGCGCGATGATGCTCAACCCGATCGTGCCGATCATCCAGTACATGGCGGCGCACTTCTCGCTGCAGGCGGGGGATGTGATCCTGACCGGCACCCCGGCGGGCGTCGGGCCGTTCAATGTCGGTGACGAGCTGGTGCTGGAACTGCCGGGTGTGTGCCGCTTCGAGAGCCGGGTGCTCTGACTCCGAGCTTGGCGCGACCCTTGTAGGAGCGGCCTTGTGTCGCGAAAGGGCCGCGGAGCGGCCCCAGGGTTTGAGCGTCTTGGCCAAAATTGCTGGGGCCGCTTTGCGGCCCATTCGCGACACAAGGCCGCTCCTACAAACAAGCGAGCCTTGGCGACATTTACCGATTTTTCACACCCCATCCGGATAATGCGCGGATCTTTGCCCATATCCCCAGGAATCTCGCATGCCAGCATCCTCCAGCGCATCCGCATCCCCCAAGCGCCGCTTCTACCTGCGCTGGCCCTTCGGCTTGGCCGTTGCGGCGGTGATCGGCTACGGCGTGGCCGTAGTCATGCACTGGGATGACCGCGGCATGCTGTGGGTCAAGGAAGGCTTCGAGACCAGCGCCGAGCGCAGTGAGAGCGTGTGGCTCCCGGACTATCAGGTCGACATCGACGCCAAGGTGCTGCCGGGCATGGAAGAGGACGAAGCCTCGGACGTCGCCTTCAACCCACATACCCGCACGCTGTTCGCGGTGATGGGCAAAAACCCGTTCCTGGTCGAACTCAGCCTCGACGGCGACGTGCTGCGCAAGATTCCGCTGGTAGGCTGGAGCAACCCTGAGGGCGTCGCGGTGCTGGAGGATGGGCATCTGGCGATCACCGATGAACGGCTGCACGGCCTGACGCTGGTCAAGGTGGATGCGCAGACCAAGACCTTGAATCATGCCGACTTCCAGAGCCATGACCTGGGCGAGTCGGTGAAGAGTAACAAAGGCTTCGAAGCCGTGGCCTGGGACCCTATGCGCCAGCGTCTGGTGATAGGCGAAGAGCGGCCGCCGAAGCTGTACACCTGGAGCACCGACGGGCGCAGCCCGCTCATGGGTGACAAACAGGCACTGGCCAGCGACGAACTTGACCTGCGCAACCTGTCGGCGCTGGGGGTCGATCCGCGCACGGGTCACCTGCTGGTGTTGTCGGCCGATTCCAACCTGTTGCTTGAGCTTGACGAGCAAGGCCAGCAGGTCAGCTTCATGACCTTGCTGGGCGGCTTCAACGGTCTGGAGCACACCATCCCGCGTGCCGAGGGCGTTGCCATGGACGATCAAGGCAACCTTTACATGGTCAGCGAGCCGAACCTGTTCTATCGCTTCAAGAAAAGTCAGTAGCCATATCAGCACTTTCAGACATTAAGTTTCACTTCAGTCGACCATGGTTAGCTTCGCTTCCTACATGTCGGGTCTGTTGTCATGCGTCGCTTTATTCGTCTGCTTGTGCTCCTTGTCTTCGCCGGGCTGCTGTTGCTGGGCCTGGCCGCTCAAGAGTTTCGCCTGTTCGAGCGGGGCTGGTTCAACTTGAAGACGTGGTGGCAGCCCGCCGAGCAGGGCATTGGCCTCGATCGTTACCGTGTAGTGGTCTAGGCGCAGCCGGTCGAAGGGCTGGACGATGACCTTTCCGCTCTGACCTACGACCCCGATCGCAAAACCCTGTTCACCGTCACCAATGCCCGCTCGGAACTGATCGAGCTGTCGCTGGAAGGGCGCATTCTGCGTCGTGTGCCGCTGACCGGTTTTGGCGACCCGGAGGCCGTGGAATACGTTGGGCCCAACACCTACGTGATCACCGATGAGCGCCAACAGCGGCTGATCCGCATACGCCTGGACGATGACACATTGTTCCTCGACACCGCAGATGCCGAGCAGTTGAGCCTGGGTATCGGCCTCAACGGCAACAAGGGCTTTGAAGGCTTGGCCTACGACTCGGCGGGCCAGCGTCTGTTCGTGGCCAAGGAGCGCGACCCGATGTTGATCTACGAAGTTCGTGGCTTCCCCCATCAGAATCCGGAGCAGCCTTACGCGGTGCATGTGGTGCAGGACCGCAAGCGTGATTCACGGTTGTTCGTGCGGGACCTGTCGAGCTTGCAGTTCGATGAGCGCAGTGCGCATCTGCTGGCGCTTTCGGATGAATCGCGGCTGGTGCTGGAGCTGGATGTAGAGGGGCGGCCGCTGAGTACCTTGTCGTTGCGCAAGGGGTATCAGGGGTTGACGGCGACAGTGCCACAGGCGGAGGGGATTGCGATGGATGAGGCGGGGACCATTTACCTGGTCAGTGAGCCGAACCTGTTCTATGTGTTCAAACAGCCGGCAAATTGAGTGTTTGCAGGCCCGTTCGCGGGGCAAGTCGGGTCGCCGCACCGCCGCTCCTACACGGTTCCTGTAGGAGCGGCGGTGCGGCGACCCGACTTGTCCCGCGAAGAAGTTTACTCGGCCTTCAGCGTCTTCACGCCTTCCGAGGTACCCAGTAGCAGCAGGTCTGCCGGACGCGCCGCGAACAGGCCGTTGGTCACCACGCCGACGATGGCGTTGATCTGTGCTTCCAGCTCCACCGGGTTGGTGATCTGCAGGTTGTGCACATCCAGGATCACGTTGCCGTTGTCGGTCACCACGCCTTCACGGTACACCGGGTCGCCGCCCAGCTTGACCAGTTGACGTGCCACGTGGCTGCGGGCCATCGGAATGACCTCGACCGGCAGCGGGAAGGCGCCCAGCACCGGCACCAGCTTGCTGCCGTCGGCGATGCAGATGAAGGTCTTGGCCACGGCCGCGACGATCTTCTCGCGGGTCAGGGCCGCGCCGCCGCCTTTGATCAGGTTCAGGTGCGCATCGCTTTCGTCGGCGCCGTCGACGTAGAACTCCAGTTCGCTGACGCTGTTCAGCTCGTAGACCGGGATGCCATGGCCCTTCAGACGCTGGGCGGTGGCCTCGGAGCTGGCGACTGCGCCATCGAAGGCGGTCTTGTGCTGGGCCAGGGCGTCAATGAAGAAGTTGGCAGTCGAACCAGTGCCGACGCCGACGACGCTTTTTACATCCAGCTTCGGCAGAATGAAGTCGACAGCGGCCTGGGCGACGGCCTGTTTGAGTTGGTCCTGGGTCATGCGGGCTCCGGAAAGGGGCAGGGCGGTAGTGAAAGGAGCCTAGTATAACGGCTCGGGCGGCTTTGCTGTGGTCGCCCGACGTAGCGCTGGGGTAGACTCGCAGCCCTTGTCCCGCGGCCAGTGATGCTTTCCCGATGCTCGAACAGTACGTCAAGAAGATCCTCACCTCGCGCGTCTACGACGTCGCTGTCGAAACCCCGTTGCAGAGCGCCGGGCAACTGAGCAAGCGCCTGGGCAACCAGATTCTGCTCAAGCGCGAAGACTTGCAGCCGGTGTTCTCGTTCAAGATCCGCGGGGCGTACAACAAGCTGGCGCAGCTGACCCCGGAAGAACTGGCCCGCGGCGTGGTGACTGCCTCGGCCGGCAATCATGCCCAGGGTGTGGCCCTGGCGGCCCGCGAGCTGGGCATCAAGGCCACCATCGTGATGCCCAAGACCACCCCTGAGATCAAGGTCGAAGGCGTGCGCTCGCGCGGCGGCAAAGTGGTGTTGCATGGCGACTCGTTCCCCGAAGCGTTGGCCTACTCGCTGAAGCTGGTCGACGAGAAAGGCTTCGTCTACATCCACCCCTACGACGACCCGCACACCATTGCCGGCCAGGGCACCGTGGCGATGGAAATCCTCCGTCAGCACCCGGGGCAGCTGGATGCGATCTTCGTCCCGGTGGGCGGCGGTGGCCTGATTGCCGGCATCGCGGCCTATGTGAAATATCTGCGCCCGGAAATCAAGGTGATCGGCGTCGAACCGGACGACTCGAACTGCCTGCAGGCCGCGATGGCGGCTGGCGAGCGCGTGGTGCTGCCGCAGGTCGGGCTGTTCGCCGACGGTGTGGCGGTGGCCCAGATCGGCCAGCACACCTTCGATATCTGCCGCCACCATGTGGATGAGGTGGTGACGGTCAGCACCGACGAAATCTGTGCTGCGATCAAGGATATCTACGACGATACCCGCTCGATCACCGAACCTGCTGGCGCGTTGGGCGTGGCGGGCATCAAGAAGTATGTCGAGCTCAAAGGTGTGACCGGGCAGACCCTGGTGGCCATCGACTCGGGCGCCAACGTCAACTTCGACCGCCTGCGCCACGTCGCCGAGCGTGCCGAGCTGGGCGAGAAGCGCGAAGCCATCATCGCCGTGACCATCCCCGAACGCCCGGGCAGCTTCAAAGCCTTCTGCGAGGCCATTGGCAAGCGTCAGATCACCGAGTTCAACTACCGCAAGCACACCTCCGATGAGGCGCACATCTTCGTCGGCGTGCAGACCCACCCGGAAAACGACCCACGGGCCGCGCTGGTGCAGAACCTGATCGATCAGGGTTTCCCGGTGACCGACCTGACCGACAACGAACTGGCCAAGCTGCACATCCGCCATATGGTCGGTGGCCATTCGGCCGGTGCCAGCGACGAGATCGTGCTGCGTTTCGAGTTCCCCGAGCGGCCGGGGGCGCTGTTCAACTTCCTCACCAAGCTGGGCGGGCGCTGGAATATCTCGATGTTCCACTACCGCAATCACGGCGCGGCTGACGGGCGTGTGGTGGCAGGCTTGCAAGTGCCTGAGGACGAGCGCCACCTGGTGCCGGCGGCGCTGGCCAAGATCGGCTACCCGTACTGGGACGAGACCGATAACCCGGCGTACAAGCTGTTCCTGGGTTGAGCGGCTAAGCTTGGCCTATCGCTCAAGGATGTGAAGACATGGAACACCTGACCACCCTCAAGGCCCTGCACATCATCGCCACCGCGCTGTTGCTGCTGGGCGCCCTGGGCCTGGCGGCCTGGACTGTGCGGGCCCGCCGCCAGGGCGATGCCGAAGCCTATGCCAAGCTGCTGCGCCGGCCACTGGTGTTCGTCTGGCTGGTGATGGGCGTGTGCCTGGTGAGCATGCCGTTCACCGGCTGGTGGCTGGTGCATCTGGTGGGTTGGCCGCTGGGGCAGACCTGGGTGCTGGCTTCCAGTGTCATTTATACGCTGGGTGTGTTTGCCGGGTGGTGGCTGCTGGTGCGGCTGAACCGGCTGCGCAAGGCTGAAGTGGTGGGGTTGCGCTTTACCCTGGTGCTGGCGGTGTTCAGCGGGGTGTGCTTCCTGTCCATCGCCGGGCTGATGGGCGCCAAGCCGGTCTGAGGCCAGGGGAGGGCTTCGCCCTCCATCGCGACACAAGGCCGCTCCTACAGGAAACGCATTCCCCTGTAGGAGCGGCCTTGTGTCGCGAAAGGGCTGCAAAGCAGCCCCGACATTCTCAATCCCTTAGAGAGATCAGCGGCCAACCACGCTTCAGGGCCTCGGCCCGCAGGTTCGGGTCCGGATCCACCGCCACCGCATGGGTTACCCGCTCCAGCAACGGCAGGTCATTCATCGAGTCACTATAGAAATAGCTGTTCTCCAGGTCGAACCCGTTCTCCAGCATCCAGCGCTCCAGCCGCGTCACCTTGCCTTCACGGAAACACGCTATATCGGTACTACGCCCGGTATAGCGGCCGTCGTGCGTCTCGCATTCGGTTGCCAGCAGCACGCGCACACCCAGGCGGCGAGCAATCGGTGCAGTGACGAAGCGGTTGGTGGCGGTGATGATCACCAGCTGGTCGCCGGCCTCGCGGTGTTGCTGCAGCAAGGCCAGGGCCTTGGGCAGGATGATCGGCTCGATGCAGTCACGCATGAACTCGCGGTGCCATTGGTCGAGCTGGGCCGGCTCGGTGGCTGCGAGGATTTCCATGGAAAAGGCCAGGTAAGCCTGCAGGTCCAAGGTGCCGTTCAGGTAGTCCTGGTAGAAAGCGTCGTTGCGATTCTTGTACGCGACAGGGTCGAGAATGCCCCGCTCGCACAGGTAGTCACCCCAGGCGTGGTCACTGTCGCCACCGAGGAGGGTATTGTCGAGGTCGAATAAAGCCAGGCGCATCGCGGTCACTCGTGTCAGCCACAGGGTCGGCTCGCAGAATACGGAGTTTTCACCGCGCTGCACATAAGCTTGGCGGGCGCGTTGCTGCGCTCGCAAGCTTTGTGGAACAATGCGGTGACATGCGTTTGCGAGGTTGCTGCCGTGATCGACCCGGATGGTTTTCGCCCCAATGTCGGGATCATTCTCACGAATGATGCCGGGCAGGTGCTATGGGCTCGGCGGATCAACCAGGATGCCTGGCAATTCCCGCAGGGAGGTATCAACCCTGACGAGACGCCAGAAGATGCCCTGTACCGCGAGCTGAACGAAGAAGTTGGCCTTGAACGCGACGATGTGGAAATTCTTGCCTGCACCCGCGGCTGGTTGCGTTATCGTTTACCCCAGCGGCTGGTCCGCACCCACAGCCAACCGCTGTGCATCGGCCAGAAGCAAAAGTGGTTTTTGCTGCGCCTGGTGAGCAATGAACAACGGGTGCGGATGGACCTGACCGGCAAGCCGGAGTTCGACGGCTGGCGCTGGGTCAGCTATTGGTATCCGCTGGGCCAGGTGGTGACATTCAAGCGTGAAGTCTACCGCCGTGCCCTGAAAGAGCTTGCACCGCGTCTGCTGACGCGCGACTGACGACGGAGTTCGACCCCGAGCCATGCTCAATACGCTGCGCAAGATCGTTCAGGAAGTGAACTCCGCCAAAGATCTCAAGACGGCGTTGGGGATCATTGTCTTGCGCGTCAAGGAGGCCATGGGCAGCCAGGTCTGCTCGGTGTACTTGCTCGACCCGGAAACCAATCGCTTCGTGCTGATGGCTTCCGAAGGCCTGAACAAGCGCTCCATCGGCAAGGTCAGCATGGCCCCCAACGAAGGCCTGGTTGGCCTGGTCGGTACCCGGGAAGAACCGCTGAACCTGGAAAACGCCGCCGATCACCCGCGTTATCGCTACTTCGCCGAAACCGGCGAAGAGAAATTCGCCTCCTTCCTCGGTGCGCCGATCATCCACCACCGCCGTGTGGTGGGTGTACTGGTCATCCAGCAGAAGGAACGCCGCCAGTTTGATGAAGGTGAAGAAGCCTTCCTCGTGACCATGAGTGCGCAGCTCGCCGGGGTTATCGCCCACGCCGAAGCCACTGGTTCGATCCGGGGCTTGGGCCGCCAGGGCAAAGGCATCCAGGAGGCACGTTTCGTCGGCGTGCCGGGCTCGCCAGGCGCCGCTGTCGGGCGTGCCGTGGTCATGCTGCCACCGGCCGATCTGGAAGTGGTGCCGGACAAAGCCGTCGATGACATCGACGCCGAACTGAAACTCTTCAACAACGCACTTGAAGGCGTACGCGCCGACATGCGCAAGCTGTCAGCCAAGCTGGCGACCCAGCTGCGTCCGGAAGAGCGCGCACTGTTCGACGTGTACTTGATGATGCTCGAAGACGCTGCCCTCGGCGGCGAGGTGGTCGAGGTCATCAAGACCGGCCAATGGGCCCAGGGCGCGTTGCGCCAGGTGGTTGGCGAGCACGTCAACCGCTTCGAGCTGATGGACGACGACTACCTGCGCGAGCGCGCCTCGGATGTGAAAGACCTTGGCCGGCGTCTGCTGGCTTACCTGCAGGAAGCCCGCTCGCAGTCGCTGGTGTATGCCGACAACACCATCCTGGTCAGTGAAGAGCTGACCCCGGCGATGCTCGGCGAAGTGCCGGAAGGCAAGCTGGTTGGCCTGGTCTCGGTGCTGGGGTCGGGCAACTCTCACGTCGCCATCCTCGCCCGGGCCATGGGTATCCCGACGGTGATGGGCCTGGTCGATCTGCCGTACTCCAAGGTCGATGGCATCGAAATGATCGTCGACGGCTACAAGGGCGAGGTGTTCACCAACCCCAGCGAGGTACTGCGCAAGCAGTACAGCGACGTGGTCGAAGAGGAACGCCAGCTGGCCCAGGGCCTCGACGCCCTGCGCGAACTGCCGTGCGTCACCCCCGATGGCCACCGCATGCCGCTGTGGGTCAACACCGGCCTGCTTGCCGATGTGGCCCGTGCCCAGCAGCGTGGCGCCGAAGGCGTCGGCCTGTACCGCACCGAAGTACCGTTCATGATCAACCAGCGCTTCCCAAGCGAGAAAGAGCAGCTGGCGATCTACCGCGAGCAGCTGGCGGCTTTCCACCCGCTACCGGTGACCATGCGTACTCTCGACATTGGTGGTGACAAGGCGCTGTCGTACTTCCCGATCAAGGAAGAAAACCCGTTCCTCGGCTGGCGCGGCATTCGCGTCACCCTCGATCACCCGGAAATCTTCCTGGTGCAGACCCGCGCCATGCTCAAGGCCAGCGAGGGCCTGAACAACCTGCGCATCCTGCTGCCGATGATTTCCGGCATTCACGAATTGGAAGAGGCGCTGCACCTCATCCACCGTGCCTGGGGCGAGGTGCGCGACGAAGGCACCGACGTGCCGATGCCGCCGGTGGGTGTGATGGTGGAAATCCCTGCGGCGGTGTACCAGACCAAGGAGCTGGCGCGCCAGGTAGACTTCCTCTCGGTCGGTTCCAACGACCTGACCCAGTATCTGTTGGCGGTGGACCGCAACAACCCGCGGGTCGCCGATCTTTACGACTACCTGCACCCGGCGGTGCTGCAGGCACTCAATACCGTGGTGCGTGACGCCCATGGCGAAGGCAAGCCGGTGAGTATCTGCGGCGAGATGGCCGGTGACCCGGCAGCGGCGATCCTGTTGATGGCCATGGGCTTCGACAGCCTGTCGATGAACGCCACCAACCTGCCGAAAGTGAAGTGGATGCTGCGCCAGGTGAACATGAGCAAGGCCAAGGAGTTGCTGGTCGAAGCCTTGAGCCATGACAACCCGCAAGTTATCCACAGCTCGCTGCAGCTGGCCCTGAAAAACCTTGGCCTGGCGCGGATGATCGGGCCTGGGGCCAATAAAACCCTCTGAATTTGAGGGTGCCTGTACCGGCCTCTTCGCGGGTATGCCGGGAAGAGACCGGTGAATTCAACATCACACTTCCAGGCTGACTTCCCCCAGATGCCCGCCAAAGGGCCCGAAACTACGCTCAACCAGCCGCCTTCTGCCCTGATCATCAACAATCAGCACGGTACTTGCCCGAGTGCCATAGTTCTGGCTGGCAATAAACACGCTCGACAGCAACTTCTCGGTCGCCACCCCCACGCCAGTCTCCGGTAGCTCACCGTCGGCCGCCTGCTCGTTATCCGCCAACAACGCCAGCAATCGCTGTGGATCGGCCGTGTCCAGTAGCCCTTGCAACCCTGAGCGTGCTTTCACCAGCTTCGGCCACGGCGTATCCAGCCCGGCATTGGATAGCCCGTACACGCCGGCCTCCAGCAAACGTGGCGCCACGTCCCGGGCATGCAAGTAGCCCAGCTGGTGGCCATCACCCACGAGCAGATTGAACCCCGAATACTGTCCACTGCGGCTGGCGACCTGGTCGAGGTAGGTCTCCACACCCAGTTCACCCTGCAAATACGCCGCCACCAGCTCGCCCCGCGAGCGTGGCCCCAGCACCTGCCTTGGGTCGCGAATATTGGTCAGCGCCGCGAAGCGCCCCTGCGGGCCGACGCCCAGCCAGGTGCCGCCGGCTTCAAGATCGCGCCCGGCATGTACCCCAGGCGCATCTTCCCAGGCTGCCAGGGCCTGGGTCGGGCGGGCATAGAACTCGTCACGGTTGGCCGCGAGGATCAGCGGCAGGGCATGCCCTGGCCGCCAGGCAAATACGATCAGGCACATAGGTTGGGCCTCTGTGTTTTTGCCCACTGTACCCACTGCACAGGTGTCGATCCATCCTGTCACAGAGTTCACTAGAGCCACGTGCCCGGCTTCCGTTACCATGCCGGATTGTTTTCTCGGGGAAGACGAATGGAATTCGTGCTCTATCTGCTGTTGGGCGCCTGCGCCGGCGTGCTGGCCGGGCTGTTCGGCGTGGGTGGCGGCATCATCATCGTGCCGGTGCTGGTGTTCAGCTTCACCTTGCAGGGCTTCGACGCGTCGGTGCTGACTCACCTGGCAGTCGGCACCTCACTGGCGACCATCGTCTTCACCTCGATCAACGCCGTGCTCGAGCACCATCGCAAGGGCGCGGTGCAATGGCCGATCTTTGCCTGGATGACCCTCGGTATCCTCATTGGCGCCGGTATCGGCGCCAAGACCGCCTCGCTGATCCAGGGCCCGCAGCTGCAGAAAATCATCGGCGTGTTTGCCCTGATCATCGCCGCGCAGATGGCCCTGGACCTCAAGCCCAAGGCCAGCCATGGCATCCCGGGCAAACCGGCCTTGATCGGCGCTGGCGGGGTGATTGGCTGGGCGTCGGCGATCTTCGGCATCGGCGGCGGCTCGCTGACCGTGCCGTTCCTGACCTGGCGCGGCCTGCCGATGCAAAAGGCCGTGGCGACGTCCTCGGCCTGCGGCTTGCCGATTGCCCTGGCCAGTGCCCTGAGCTTCATGTTGCTGGGCTGGCACGAGGAACACTTGCCGCCCCACAGCATTGGTTTCGTCTACCTGCCGGCGCTGGTCGGCATTGCCGTGACCAGCATGTTTTTCGCGCGCTTTGGCGCGCGTCTGGCGCACAAGCTGTCGCCACGCCTGTTGAAACGCCTGTTCGCAGCCTTGCTGTTCTGCGTCGGCCTCAGCTTTCTGATTTGAATCGAGAGGAAGTTCCATGCTGCCTTACCCGCAGATAGACCCCGTGGCCGTAGCCCTTGGGCCACTGAAAATCCACTGGTACGGCCTGATGTATCTGGTCGGCATCGGCGGTGCCTGGCTGTTGGCCTCGCGCCGGCTCAACCGCTTCGACCCGACCTGGACCCGCGAGAAGCTCTCCGACCTGGTGTTCTGGTTGTCGATGGGGGTGATCGTCGGCGGGCGCCTGGGCTATGTGCTGTTCTACGACCTGCACGCCTACCTGGCCAACCCGACGCTGATCTTCGAGGTGTGGAAGGGCGGCATGTCGTTCCACGGCGGCTTCATCGGCGTGATGCTGGCCGCGCTGTGGTTTGGCAAGCGCAACAACAAGTCGTTCTTCGAGCTGATGGACTTCGTCGCGCCGCTGGTGCCGATCGGTCTGGGCGCCGGGCGTATCGGCAACTTCATCAACGCCGAGCTGTGGGGCAAACCTACCGATGTGCCATGGGCGATGATCTTCCCGCCGTTCAGCGACCCGGCCCAGCTGCCGCGCCACCCGTCGCAGCTGTACCAGTTCGCCCTGGAAGGCGTGGCGCTGTTCGTCATCCTCTGGCTGTTCTCGCGCAAGCCGCGGCCAACCATGGCGGTTTCCGGCATGTTTGCGCTGTTCTACGGCATCTTCCGCTTCATCGTGGAGTTCGTCCGTGTGCCTGACGCGCAGCTCGGCTATATCGCCTGGGGCTGGCTGACCATGGGTCAGATTCTCTGCGTGCCGATGATCCTGGCTGGCCTTGGCCTGATCTGGTGGGCTTATAATCGCAAACCCACGGCGAAACCCGCCTGATTATTCCCACGGCAGGGGTGATCCCCCTGCCGTTCTTGTTACAGGTAAGCCATGAAACAGTATCTGGACCTGGTCCGCGACGTCATCGAGAACGGCACGCTGCAGGGCAACCGCACCGGCATCCGCACCATCAGCCTGCCGGGCGCCATGCTGCGTTTCGACCTGCAAAAAGGCTTCCCGGCCATCACCACGCGCAAGCTGGCGTTCAAGTCGGCAATCGGCGAGATGGTCGGCTTCCTGCGTGGCGTGAAGAACGCCGGTGAGTTCCGCGAGCTGGGCTGCAAGGTCTGGGACCAGAACGCCAACGAGAACGCCCAGTGGCTGGCCAACCCGTTCCGCCAGGGGCATGACGACCTCGGCGAGATCTACGGCGTGCAATGGCGCCAGTGGCCGGGTTACAAGCGCATCCCGCTAAGCAACCCGGCAGCCATCGAAATGGCCGAGCAGGCGGGCTTCCGTCGCATCGCCCAGGACGAAGAGGACGGTGTGGCGTTCGTCATCCTGTACAAGGCCATCGACCAGGTGCGCCAGTGCCTGGACACCATCGCCAACGACCCGGGCAGCCGGCGCATCCTGTTCCACGGCTGGAACTGCGCCCAGCTCGACGAAATGGCCCTGCCGCCGTGCCACCTGCTGTACCAGTTCCACCCGAATGTCGAGACCAAGGAAATTTCCCTGACCCTCTACATCCGCTCCAACGACCTGGGCCTGGGCACGCCGTTCAACCTCACCGAAGGCGCGGCGCTGCTGTCGCTGTTCGGCCGACTGACCGGTTACACCCCGCGCTGGTTCACCTACTTCATCGGCGATGCCCATGTGTATGAGAACCACCTGGACATGCTCAACGAGCAGCTCAAGCGCGAGCCGCTGGAAGCGCCGAAGCTGGTGATCAGTGACCGCGTGCCGGAGTTTGCCAAGACCGGCAAGTACGAGCCGGAGTGGCTGGAGAAGATCGAGCCTAGCGACTTCAGCCTGGAAGGGTATGAGCATCATGCGCCGATGACGGCGCCGATGGCGGTGTAATTCTCTGGATTGCCGGGGCTGAAAAGCCCCAGCAATCTCAATGCCCGTGGCTACGCCCCACATGCGAATGCTCGGTATCCGGCACCGATACTGCCCCGTTCGTCTCCAGCTGCTGCAAGATCGCGCATTCCGCCCCCTGCGCATTGCAGCGTCGCCGCAGCTCCACCAGCTGCTCCTGCAACGCCACCAAACCATCGATCCGCGCCTGCACATGCTCGATATGCTCGTCGATCAGCGCATTGACGCTGCCGCACGAATTATCGGGGCTGTCTCGCAGGCTTAGCAGGCTCCGGATCTCGTCCAGGGTCATGTCCAGCGTTCGGCAGTTGCGGATAAAGGTCAGCCGCTCGACATGGGCCTGGGTGTACTGCCGGTAGTTGCCCTCGGTACGCGCCGGCTCCGGCAGCAATTGTTCACGCTCGTAATAGCGGATGGTTTCCACGGCGCAGTCGGTGGCTTTGGCCAGTTCTCCGATCTTCATGGCGAAATCTCTAACAAGTGGCTTGACCCTATAGTGGCTACAGGGTGTTCACTTGGCAACAGGCTCAATTTAAGGATGACCCCATGAACCAGCCTGTCAGCCACGAACACAAGCATCCACACGATCATGCCCATGGCGAAGAAGACCATGGCCATGCCGCTCACGCCCACACCTGCTGTGGCGCCAGCGCCGCGCCTGCTTTGGTGCAACTGAGCGAGAAGGCCAGCAGCCATGCGCAGCTCAGCCGTTTTCGCATCGACGCCATGGACTGCCCCACCGAGCAGACCCTGATCCAGGACAAGCTGGGCAAGCTGGCGGGCATCGAGCAGCTCGAATTCAACCTGATCAATCGCGTGCTCGGTGTGCGCCATACCTTGAGCGGTACCGGCGAGATCGAGCGCGCCATCGACAGCCTGGGGATGAAGGCCGAGCCGCTGACCGCTGAAGACGACGGCAGCACCCCTGCAGCGCAGCCGCACAAGAGCCGCTGGTGGCCGCTGGCGCTGTCGGGGATTGCCGCAATCGCCGCAGAAGTCGTGCATTTCGCCAGCCTCGCCCCGGAATGGCTGGTTGCCGCGCTCGCGCTGGCGGCAATCCTCGGCTGTGGCCTGGGCACCTACAAGAAGGGCTGGATCGCCCTGAAGAACCGCAACCTCAACATCAATGCGCTGATGAGCATCGCCGTGACCGGCGCCGTGCTGATTGGCCAGTGGCCGGAAGCGGCCATGGTCATGGTGCTGTTCACCGTCGCCGAGCTGATCGAGGCGCGCTCGCTGGACCGGGCGCGCAATGCCATTGGCGGGCTGATGCAGCTGGCCCCGGACATGGCCACGGTGCAGCAGGCCGATGGCCAGTGGCGCGAGGTAGAGGTGCGTGAGGTGGCTATCGGTGCCATGGTGCGGGTGCGACCGGGCGAACGCATCGGTCTGGATGGCAAAGTGCTCAGCGGGCAATCCAGTGTCGATCAGGCGCCGATCACCGGCGAAAGCCTGCCTGTGGAAAAGGCCGCGGGCGACAAGCTGTTCGCCGGTACCATCAACCAGGCCGGCGCCCTGGAGTACCGGGTGACGGCGGCCGCAGGGCAGTCAACCCTGGCGCGCATCATCAAGGCTGTCGAAGAGGCACAGGGTGCGCGTGCGCCTACCCAGCGTTTCGTCGACCAGTTCTCGCGCATCTACACCCCGGTGGTGTTCGCCGTGGCCCTGGCAGTGGCAGTGATCCCGCCACTGTTCATGGCCGGCGCCTGGTTCGACTGGGTGTACCGCGCGCTGGTACTGCTGGTGGTGGCTTGCCCGTGTGCGCTGGTCATTTCTACCCCGGTGACCATCGTCAGTGGCCTGGCCGCAGCGGCGCGCAAGGGCATCCTGATCAAGGGCGGGGTCTACCTGGAAGGCGGTCGCAAGCTGGACTTCCTGGCCCTGGACAAGACCGGCACCATCACCCACGGCAAACCGGTGCAAACCGATGCCAAGGTACTTGAACCCCTGTTCGAGGGGCGTGCCCAGGCATTGGCGGCGAGCCTGGCCGACCGTTCCGATCACCCGGTGTCGGGCGCCATCGCCCAGTTCGCCAAGGCGCAGAACCTGCCGCTGAGCGAGGTCAGCGAATTCGCCGCCCTGGCCGGCCGCGGCGTGCGTGGTGATATCGACGGCGAAACCTACCACCTGGGCAACCACCGGTTGGTCGAGGAGCTGGGCCTTTGCTCGCCGGCGCTGGAAGCCCAACTGGATACGCTGGAGCGCCAGGGCAAGACCGTAGTCCTGCTGCTCGACCGTTCCGGGCCGTTGGCACTGTTCGCCGTGGCCGACACGGTCAAGGACAGCAGCCGCCAGGCCATCGCCGAACTGCACGCGCTGGGCATCAAGACCGTCATGCTGACTGGCGATAATCCGCACACTGCCCAGGCCATCGCCGCCCAGGTGGGTATCGACCGTGCCGAGGGCAACCTGCTGCCGTCCGACAAGCTGCACAGCATCGAGCAGTTGTACGCCGAAGGGCACCGGGTCGGCATGGTGGGCGATGGCATCAACGATGCGCCAGCCCTGGCCCGTGCCGAAATTGGCTTCGCCATGGCAGCGGCGGGTACCGACACGGCGATCGAAACCGCCGACGTGGCGCTGATGGACGACGACTTGCGCAAAATCCCGGCGTTCGTCAGGCTGTCGCGCCAAAGTGCGGCGATCCTGACGCAGAACATCGTTCTGGCGCTGGGCATCAAGGCGATTTTCCTGGCGATCACCTTTGCCGGCCTGGCCACCATGTGGATGGCGGTGTTCGCCGACATGGGCGTGAGCCTGCTGGTGGTGTTCAACGGTCTGCGCCTGCTGCGCAAATGAGGTCCTGCAATGCTGAGTGCCGAACTCAAAGCCTTCTACATGGTGGCCCGCCTGGGCAGCATCACCCTGGCGGCGAAGAAGCTCGGGCTCAGCCAGCCGACGGTGACCACGCAGATCCGCAACCTGGAAAGCCATTATGCGGTGGAGCTGTTCTACCGCGGAGGCCGGCGTCTGGTGCTGAGCGAAGAGGGCGTGCGCCTGCTGCCGATGGTCAAGGCGCTGCTGCAGCAGGAGGCCGACATCGAGTTCGAGCTGCGCAACAGCGGTCAGGCCCAGGGCAGCCTGCGCATTGCTGCCACCGCGCCTTACTACATCCTCGACCTGGTGAAGATTTTCCGCGAACGCCTGCCCCAGGTCGAGGTGACGGTGGAGATCGGCAATTCGCAGCAGGTGCTGGAGATGCTCGAGGATTACCGGGTGGACATCGCAGCCTCGTCACAGCTGGTGGAGGATGCGCGGCTGGTGCGAAGGGTGCTGGGCACCGATCCGCTGGTGGTGGCGGTGCACCGCAATCATCCGTTGGCCCATCGGCAGGCGGTATCCATCGAGGGGGTGGCGGGGCATTGCCTGCTGATGCGCGAGAAGGGCTCGACCACGCGCAAGCTGACCGAGCAGATGATGCTGGATGCCGGGGTCAAGGCCGGGGCGTTGCTGGAGATCGGCAGCCGCGAGTCGATCCGCGAGGCGGTGCTGCGCAATATCGGCATCAGCGTGATTGCCCGGCACGAGGTGCCGCACAACCCGGAACTGCGGGTGCTGGCGCTGGAGAATGCGCCGGTGATGCATGAATACCTGTATTGCCTGAAGGAGCGGCGCCAGGCCAGGTTGCCAGCGACCTTCCTCGGCGTGGCGCAGGAAGTGCTGGGCTCGCACTTGTAGGAGCGGCCTTGTGTCGCGAAAGGGTCGCGCAGCAACCCCAGGATTTCTGCAGTTAGGCAGATATTGCTGGGGCCGCTCTGCGGCCCTTTCGCGACACAAGGCCGCTCCTACAGGTCGTGCACCGGCATGTCCGGCCATTACAAAATCTGCCTATACCACTATCACCGGCTTTTGCCCAAAAGCCACAGAACCTTCGCACAGCCTTCCTAGCATGGCCTCACTTGTTCGATGAGGCCTTGCCATGAACCACGCCACCCCGGGCGCACAGATGAAAGTGCGCGGTATCCACAAGCGTTTCGGTGCCTTCACGGCGCTCAACGAAGTGTCCCTGGACATCGCTGCTGGCGAGCTGGTCTGCCTGCTCGGACCGTCCGGTTGCGGCAAGACCACCCTGCTGCGCTGTATCGCCGGCCTCGAACGGCAGGACCGCGGGGCGCTGTACATCGGTGAGCGCGACATCTCCGAACTGCCACCCCAGGCCCGGGACTACGGCATCCTGTTCCAGTCCTACGCGCTGTTCCCCAACCTGACCGTCGAAGCCAACATCGCCTACGGCCTGACCGGCAACAGTCGCGACCAGAGCCGTCAGCGTGTGGCAGAAATGCTTGAGCTGGTCGGCCTGAGCGGCAGCGAGAAAAAGTATCCAGGCCAGCTTTCCGGTGGCCAGCAGCAACGTGTGGCCCTGGCCCGAGCGCTGGCGCCATCACCTTCGCTGCTGCTGCTCGACGAACCGATGTCGGCACTGGATGCCCGGGTACGTGAGCATCTGTGCACTGAACTGCGCCAGTTGCAGCGCCAGCTGGGCATCACGACGTTGATGGTCACCCACAACCAGGACGAAGCCATGCTCATGGCCGACCGCATCGCGGTGATGAACAACGGCCAGGTCGAGCAGTACGCGACCCCACAGGAGATCTACGACCAGCCGGCCACGCCGTTCGTCGCCGAGTTCGTCGGCCAGGGCAACTGGCTGCCGTTCCAGCGCAGTAGTGAGAGCCACGCCCAGGTCGGCGCCATGAGCATGCGCCTGGCGACCAACGCAGGTTCCGCCCGCAGTGGCCGGCTGTTCTGCCGCCCAGAAGCAATCACCGTGAACCCGGTGGTGCATGAGGAAAACCTGTTCCCGGCCAAGGTCCGCGAAATCACCTTCCTCGGCAACCGCTGCCGCATGAGCTTCGAACTCAAGGCCCTGCCGGGCCATGCGCTGCTCGCCGAACTGGCGCCGGAAGCCATGCCGCGCCTGGGCTCGCAGGATATCTGGGTGGCCTTGCCACCGCAAAGCCTGCAGGTGTTTGCCTGAGATGGTCGCGCCAATGTCCCTGCCATTGACCCAAGCCAAGGATGCGCGACGCGGCGAGGTCGCTCTGGGTGACCGCCTGTTCGTCATCGGTGGCAAGAGCCTGCTGCTAGTCCTTCTGCTGCTGGCCGTGGTGATGCCGCTGCTGGCCATTTTCTGGAAAGGCTTCAGCGGTGAAGCCGGCCAAGGCGGTGGCCTACTGGCCGCCCGCGAACTGTTCGCCAGCGAAAACTTCCACTGGTTGCTCGGCAACAGTCTGTCGGTGGCTTTCACCGTAGCGGCGATCGTGGTGCCGCTGGCCTACCTGTACGCCTATGCCCTGCAGCGCACGCTGATCCCGGCCAAGGGCCTGTGGCGCGGCATTTCGCTGCTGCCGCTGCTGGCGCCGTCGATGTTGCCGGCGATTGCCCTGGTCTACCTGTTCGGAAACCAGGGCCTGCTGCGCGGCCTGATCAGCGACAACATCTACGGCTTCTGGGGCATTGTCCTCGGCGAGGCCATCTACACCTTCCCCCATGCGCTGATGATCCTGCTCTCGGCCCTGTCACTGGCCGACGCCCGGCTGTTCGATGCGGCGTCGAGCATGGGCGCCGGGCCGTGGCGGGCATTCTGCAGCATCACCTGGCCAGCCACGCGTCAGGCGGTGTTCGCTGCGTTCTGCCTGGTGTTCACCCTGACCATCACCGACTTCGGTGTGCCGGTGGTGGTCGGCGGCGACTATCAGGTGCTGGCGCTGGAAGCCTACAAGGCGGTGGTTGGCCAGCAGCAGTTCGGCCGTGGCGCGTTGATCGGCATGGTCCTGCTGCTGCCAGCGCTGCTCAGCTTCGGCGTCGATGCCTGGTTGCGCCGGCGCCAGGGCGAAGCCATGAGCGGTCGTGCCCAGGTGTTCGAGCCCAAGCCGTCGCGCTGCCGTGATGCCTGCTTCCTGGCCATCGTGCTGCTGGTCTTCGCGGCACTGCTGGTGGTGATCGGCATGGCGGTGTACTCGTCGCTGGTGACCTTCTGGCCATACAACCTGACCCTGTCGTTCAAGCACTACATGTTCGACGACACTGCCGGAGGCGGTTGGCTGGCCTATCGCAACAGCGTGACCATGGCCCTGTGCACCGCACTGATCGGCAGCCTGGTGATCTTCAGCGGCGCCTACCTGATGGAGAAAACCCAGGGCCAGCGCCTGCTCAACCAGGCCCTGCGCCTGCTCAGCTTCATCCCCATGGCGGTGCCTGGGTTGGTACTTGGCCTGGGTTACGTGTTCTTCTTCAACCTCAACGGCAACCCGCTGCACGTGTTCTATGGCGGCATGGCGCTGCTGGTGCTGTGCACCATCGCCCACTACCTGACCACCGCGCAGATGACGGCCGCCACCGCACTGCGCCAGCTCGACGGCGAGTTCGAGGCTGCCGCGCTGTCGCTCAAGGCGCCGCTCTACAAGCACTTCGTGCGGGTCACCGTGCCGATGTGCCTGCCGGCGCTGCTGGACATCATCCGCTACCTGTTCGTCTCGGCGATGACTACCGTGTCGGCAGCGATCTTCCTCTACAGCCCCGACACCATCCTCGCCGCCGTCGCCGTGTTGAACATGGATGATGCCGGCAACGTCGGCGGCGCCGCCGCCATGTCGACCCTGATTCTGCTGACCAGCGCTGCTGCTTCCCTGCTGCTGGCTGGTGCTTCCCGCGGCCTGCTGCGCCGCTCCCAGGCCTGGCGCCAGCGCGCGCTTAGGCCTTGACCGACTGCCCACACTGATAGGAAACGCATCATGTTCAAGCCCCTTGCACTTGCCGCTGCCGTATCCGCCGTCTTCAGCCTGCAGGCTTCGGCCGCAGCCACCCAGTTGACCGTCTACACCGCCCTGGAAGCCGAGCAGCTCAAGAGCTACAAGCAGGCCTTCGAAAAGGCCAACCCGGACATCGAAATCAAATGGGTGCGTGACTCCACTGGCATCATCACCGCCAAGCTGCTGGCCGAGAAAGACCGCCCGCAAGCGGACGCGGTCTGGGGCCTTGCCGCTTCCAGCCTGGCAATCCTCGACCAAAACGGCATGCTCGAAGCCTACGCGCCGAAAGACCTGGGCAAGATCTCCGCGAACTACCGCGATGCGGCCAACCCGCCCGCCTGGGTCGGCATGGACGTGTGGGCCGCGACCATCTGCTTCAATACCGTCGAAGCCGAGAAACAGGGCCTGAGCAAACCGGTGAGCTGGCAGGACCTGACCAAGCCGGAATACAAAGGCAAGATCGTCATGCCTAACCCGGCTTCCTCCGGCACCGGCTTCCTCGACGTCAGCGCCTGGCTGCAGACCTTCGGCGAGCCACAGGGCTGGGCCTACATGGACGCCCTGCACCAGAA
This sequence comes from Pseudomonas sp. SMN11, assembly GCF_052041945.1. Lineage (NCBI taxonomy): Bacteria > Pseudomonadati > Pseudomonadota > Gammaproteobacteria > Pseudomonadales > Pseudomonadaceae > Pseudomonas > Pseudomonas sp. SMN11. Next base: position 47,836 of record NZ_JBKGGW010000004.1, read on the forward strand.
CATCGGCCAGTACGTGCACTCCGGCTCCAAGCCGTGCAAGCTGGCGGCGGCGGGCGAGTTCCCGATCGGTATCTCGTTCGAGTATCCGGCCGTGCAGCTCAAGCGCCAGGGCGCGCCGCTGGATATCGTGCTGCCGAAGGAAGGCCTGGGCTGGGAGATCGAGGCGACCGCCGTGATCAAGGGCTCGCCGAAGGCTGACGCGGCCAAGCGCCTGGCTGATTTCTCGGCAAGCCCTGCCGCCATGGAGCTGTACAAGGACAACTTTGCCGTACTGGCCGCGCCAGGCATTGCCAAGCCGCAGACCGAGCTGCCAGCCGACTATGAACAGCGCCTGATCAACAACGACTTTGCCTGGGCCTCGAAGAACCGCGACGAGATCCTCACTGAATGGCGCAAGCGCTATGACGGCAAGTCGGAGAAAGTGGCGCAACAATAAGAAAAAGCCCAGGAGTGAAGCCAATGCTTACGCCAGCCCAGACCATCGACAAGCTTTTCAACTTGTATGAGCAGCATGGCAGCGACGACTACATCGGCGAAGCCATCAACCAGCTCGAACACATGTCCCAGGCTGCGCAGCAGGCCATGGCTGAAGGTTACGACGATGAAGTGGTGCTGGCGGCGTTCTTCCACGACATTGGCCACCTGTGCGGCGGCGAAGCCAGCATGGGGGGCTATGGCGTGGTCAGCCATGAGCGCATTGGTGCCGAGTACCTGCGCCGCTGCGGCTTTGGCGAGCGCATGGCGCGGCTGGTGCAGTATCACGTGGAGGCCAAGCGTTACCTGACCTTGCGCCAGCCGGGGTATTACGACCGGTTGAGCGAGGCAAGCCGGCGGACACTTGAATACCAGGGTGGCGTGATGAGCGTGGTCGAGGCAGATGCGTTCGAGCGGGATCCGCTGTTCAAGGTGAGCTTGCGGATGCGCGAATGGGACGAGATGGCCAAGGAGGTCGGGGTGCCGGTGATGGATCTGGTGGTGCTGAAGGACAAGGCATTGGCATTGCTCTGATTAACGCCTGTACCGGCCTCTTCGCGGGTAAACCCGCTCCTATAGGGGAACATGTTCTCTGTAGGAGCGGGCTTGTCCCGCAAAGAGGCCAGACCTGCTGAGTCAGATCTGTGAAACCAATGCCTCCAACTGTTCCTGCCGCTCAGCCTGATTGAGCTTCGCCCCAGGGTTGAGCGTCGACCACTGCGGATGCGCCCGCGCCTTGCTCAAGGCCTCCGGCAGCCTCCCCTCACGCCAGGCCTTCTCATCCAGCTCGCCCAAGCGAATGCTGTCCTGTGCCGCATGCCCCCGGCCTTCCAGCGCCACCATCAACTGCTGCTGACGCAACGCCAGCAGCCGCAGCACTGTGTCGTCCACCGTCAGTTCGCGCTGGCCCTTCAGCTTGCCCATCAGCCGCGACCCATAGTTGCGCGCCGTCTGCAGCGCGCCACCGGCAATCGCGCCCGCGAGCGCCGCGGCTCCTAGTGTCAGCCCCCCAACCAACAAGTCAACGCTGGCACCCGCTGCTGCCCCGGCCGCAACGCCGCTGCCCAGGCGCACACCCAACAACTTCAGAGTTTCGGGATTGAACAGGTCATCGCCCCAGCGCCCATCCAGCAACGGCAAATCACCGGCATTGGCATCCTCAGGGCGGAAGGCATACAGCTTGAGCATTGCCTCCACGCAACGCTGCTCGCGCTGGCGTACATCCTGGCGCAAGGCCTCGATAGCCCGGGCTTCAGCTGCCGGCTCGGCCTCGACACTGCGCCGGCAGGCGGCACAGTCGAGCAACAGTTCGGCGATCAGCCGCTTGCCGCTGTGCTGACGCGCCAGCCGCTGGGCTTGCTGGTCGTCGATCAGCCGTTGCAGGGCGGGCCGGGCGTCCTCCAGCAGCAGTGCGAGGCTTTCGTAGAGGCGGCGTTCACCATCCTCTGGCGGCGCAACGCTATCGAACCGCACCAATGCGTGAAGCCCAAGCCGGGCAAGGGCTTCACGCCATTCCGGCTCGCGGTGCTGGCTGCTGGCGACGAAGTTGAGCACCGGCAGCAGCGGCTTGCCGCAGCTGGCCAGTACTTCCAGTTCGTCGCGGTACTTGGCCAGCACCGGCTCGCGGGCGTCGATCACATATAAGCCGGCATTGCTTGCCAGCAACTGGCGCAGCACCTTGGCTTCCTGCTCGAAGCGCTGGCGTGCCTCGCTGCCCTGCAGGAAGCGTTCGAGGCGGGCCGGGCCGTCCAGGCGTTCGCCGGGGCGTTCGAGGCGCTCGAGGTAATCGAGCAGGGCGATGGCGTCTTCCAGGCCCGGGGTGTCGTAGAGCTCAAGCAGCGGTTCGCCATCCACCGACAGCCGCGCGCCCTCGACATGGCGGGTGGTGCTGGGGCGGTGCGATACCTCGCCGAAGCCGACGTCGCGAGTGAGCGTGCGCAGCAGCGAAGTCTTGCCGACGTTGGTGTGGCCGACCACGGCCAGTTTTAGCGGCTCAGTCATGGCCGTGCTCCAGCCAGGTCAGGGGCGATGTGTCGGCGTGGGGCAGGCCGAGGCGGTCGAGGGCGTCGTGCCAGTCGCCCAGGCGTTCGGCGTCAAGGGCCTGGCCGGGTGCAGCCTGAAGCAACCAGATGCGGGTGGCGCCGGCATTGCGTGCCAGCTCCGCGAGCAACGCCAGGCTGCCACGGTCGGGTGAGCGGCGTGGGTCGCAGGCGATGGCCAGGCGTGCCGGAGGGAAACGGCTGAGCTGTTCGAGCAGCTTGTTGCGCGATTCGCGGCTGTCGAGCACACCGGCGTCGGTTACCGCCTTGGGCAGGGCGGGCGGCCAGGGGCGTTGGTCGTCGAGTTCGAGGCCTACCAGCAAGGCACCGCTGCTGCCGCTTTCCAGCTGGCCGGCCTGAAACTGCGGCAGGGCATCGGGAGCGGCGTCCTGTACGCCGATGCGTTCGCTGCGCGGCATCAGTGTATCGCGCAATTGCGCGTAGCCGGGCAGGCTGAGGTCCAGCGCCAGTTGGGCACGGCCCTGGCGCCAGCGCCACAGGCACAGCCCGGCCAGCAGCAGGCGCGGCAGCAGGCCGTACACCAGCACCACACCGAGCAGCCAGCTGGCCCAGGCCTGGCGAGCGGCATCCAGGGCGGGGAAGGTATCGCCACTGGCGCGGATCATCGCTTCGTCCGGCACGGCGAAACCGAGCAGCGAGGGTAGGGCGCCGAGGGCCTGGGTGAGGTGGATGAACGGGTCGGCAGCCAGCAGCGTGGTTTCCCAGACAAAGCCGTAACGGCGTGTTGCCAGCAACGTCAGCAGCATGCTCAGGGCGGCGACCATCGCCAGTAGCCACAGGCCGTGCACCAGCACGCCGAGCAGCCAGCGATTCAGGCGTTGGCGTTGCAGCAGCACCAGCAGTGCTGGCGCCAGGTGGGCGGCCTTGGCGTCACGGGCGAAGCGCTCACTCAGCCACAACCACAGGCGACCGAGGCTGGCGCCGTGCTCGCCGCTCAAGGCGAAGCCCACGGCCCAGCCCAGCAACAGCAGCAGGTTCAGCCCGAGCAGGCTGCCCAGGGCCCAGAACACGTTGACTGGGCGCTGTCCGTCGCCCAAGGCGGCGAAGGCCAAGCCTGCGCCGCTGAAAACGGCCAGTAGCATCAAAGCCAGCAACGCCAGGCGGGCGCCCTGCTTCCAGTGGCGCAGGGCTGAGGTGATGCCGTCGCGTTCGGCGAGGAAGAGTGCGCGGGTTTCGATTCGCGCTGCCAGGTCGCCGCCTTGCTGGCGGGCATGGCGGTTGGCCTCCTGATCGTCCAGAAGGCCGGCGTGTTCCTCGCGCAGGCGTACCGCTTCGGTGAGCCAGCGCTTGTCCAGTGGAGTCGGTGCAGTCACAAGGTCTTCCATTGCGTGGTTCAGGGCAGAAGCATAACCCACACGCCCGGTGCTATCCTCGCTGGCATGAATACATCACTCCCCCTCAGCCTGATCGCGGCTCACGCCGAGAACCGCGTGATCGGCATCGACAATTCCATGCCCTGGCACCTGCCGGGGGACTTCAAGTACTTCAAGGCCACGACCCTGGGCAAGCCGATCATCATGGGGCGCAAGACCTGGGACTCGCTGGGTCGGCCGTTGCCGGGGCGTTTGAACATTGTGGTCAGCCGGCAGGCGGGCCTGGAGTTGGCCGGGGCCGAGGTGTTCACCTCGCTGGAGGACGCAGTGGCGCGGGCCGAGCAGTGGGCGCGTGAGCAGGGCGTTGGCGAGCTGATGCTGATTGGCGGGGCGCAGCTGTATGGCCAGGCGCTGGAGAAGGGGCTGGTGAGCCGGATGTACCTGACGCGGGTCGAGTTGGCGCCGGAAGGGGATGCCTGGTTCCCGGAGTTTGATCAGGGAGAGTGGGAATTGGTATCGAGCGAGGCTCAGGCTGAAGAAGGCAAGCCGGCTTACCACTTCGAGGTTTGGAACAAGATTTGAGATTGCTGGGGCTGCTTTGCAGCCCTTTCCGACCGGTCCGGTGCCCCGGCAAGGCCGCTCCCACATTGATCGGCGTACGCAGGACCTTGTGGGAGCGGCCTTGCCGGGGCACCGGACCGGGCGGATAGGGGCGCAAAGCGCCCCCGGCGATTTATCAGGAGTGGCTTAGCTCGGCATGCTCATCACCGGCCAGCACGTCCTTGTCGGTCTCTTTCAGCATCTGGCTGGTCACCACACCCGCCGTCATCGAGCCATTCACGTTCAACGCCGTGCGGCCCATGTCGATCAGCGGCTCCACCGAAATCAGCAGTGCCACCAGCTCGACCGGCAAGCCCATGGCCGGCAGCACGATAAGTGCAGCGAAGGTCGCACCGCCACCGACCCCAGCCACGCCCGCCGAACTCAGCGTCACGATCGCCACCAGGGTCGCGATCCACAGCGGGTCGAAGGTATCGATACCCACCGCAGGCGCCACCATCACCGCCAACATGGCCGGATAGAGGCCGGCGCAGCCGTTCTGGCCAATGGTGGTACCGAACGATGCACTGAAGCTGGCAATCGACTGCGGCACGCCCAGGCGGCGGGTTTGCGCCTCGATGTTCAGCGGGATGCTGGCGGCGCTGGAGCGGCTGGTGAAGGCAAAGGTCAGAACGGGCCAGACCTTGCGGAAGAAGCGCAGCGGGCTCACGCCAGTGGCGGCCAGAATGATGCCGTGGACCACGAACATCAGCGCCAGGCCCAGGTACGACACCAACACGAAGCTGCCGAGCTTGAGGATGTCTTCCAGGTTCGAGCTGGCCACCACCTTGGTCATCAGCGCCAGTACGCCGTAAGGGGTGAGCTTCATCACCACGCGTACCAGGCGCATCACCCAGGCCTGCAGGGTATCGATGGCCGACAGGGCTCGCGCGCCCTTCTCGGCGTCGTCCTTGATCAGCTGCAGCGCGGCCAGGCCGACGAACACGGCGAAGATCACCACGCTGATGATCGAGGTCGGCTTGGCCCGGGCCAGGTCGCCGACCGGGTTGCTCGGGATGAACGACAACAGCAGCTGCGGGATGTTCAGGTCGGCAACCTTGCCTGCGTAGTCACTGTGGATAACCTGCATGCGCGCGCTTTCCTGGGCGCCGGCCACCAGGCCTTCGGCGCTCAGGCCGAACAGGTTGGTCAGGACAATGCCGATCAGTGCGGCAATGGCGGTGGTCAGCAGCAGGGTCCCGATGCTCAGCACGCTGATGCGGCCCAGCGACGAGGCGTTGTGCAGGCGGGCCACGGCGCTAAGGATCGAAGCGAAGATCAGCGGCATGACGATCATCTGCAGCAGGCCGACGTAGCCGTTGCCGACCAGGTCCAGCCAGCCGATGGTGGCCTTGAGTACCGGGTGGCCGGCGCCATAAATGGTGTGCAGGGCCAGGCCGAACGCGACGCCCAGCGCCAGGCCCAGCAGGACCTTCTTGGCCAGGCTCCATTCGGTGCGGCTGGTTTGTGCCAGGCCTAGCAGCAGGGCCAGGAACGCCAGCAGGTTGAGGGACAACGGCAGGTTCATTGAAGCTCCAGGAAAAAGCAGAAGAGGCATCGCCTCTGGTGAGCGATTGCGAACGGAAATGCTAACAGCCTGAAAAGAAACGAATTTATACCCAAAAGTAATTTGCTTAGTCGTTTATGGAATAACAGGTTGTCGCGGATAGCAATGCACGCGACGTTTACAGTTTTGTGAAGGTCGTTGTGAGGGGCCGGAATCGGCGAATGTTGCACTAGTTTTTCCGGGTCATTTCAGGAGATTCGCACATGAAGTTCGCTCCGAAAGCCCTCGCCCTGGGTTTGTCCCTGCTGTTCAGTGTCGAAAGCTTCGCCACCGAGCTCAAGCACTGGCCCATCGAAGCAGCCAAACAACTCGACGCCATGATTACCGCCAATGCCCACAAAGGTAACTACGCAGTCTTTGACATGGACAACACCAGCTACCGCTACGACCTCGAAGAAGCGTTGCTGCCGTTCATGGAAAACAAGGGCCTGCTGACCCGCGACAAGCTCGACCCGTCGCTCAAGCTGATCCCGTTCAAGGACACCGCCGAGCACAATGAAAGCCTGTTCAGCTACTACTACCGCCTGTGCGAGATCGACGACATGGTCTGCTACCCGTGGGTGGCGCAGGTGTTTGCCGGCTTCACCCTCAAGGAACTCAAGGCTCAGGTCGATGAGCTGATGGCCTCGGACAAGCCGATCCCCAGTACCTATTTCGAAGGCGACCAGGTCAAGGCCATCGAGGTGCAGCCGCCAAAGGTCTTCACCGGCCAGGCCGAGCTGTACAACAAGCTGATGGAGAATGGCATCGAGGTCTATGTGATTTCGGCGGCGTCCGAAGAGCTGGTGCGCATGGTCGCTTCCGATCCCAAGTACGGCTACAACGTCAAACCGCAGAACGTGATTGGTGTCAGCCTGTTGCTCAAGGATCGCACCAATGGCCAACTGACCACGGCGCGCAAGCAGATCAGCGCCGGGCAGTATGACGCTAAGGCCAACGAAGGGCTGGAGCTGACGCCCTACTTGTGGACCCCAGCCACCTGGATGGCAGGCAAGCAGGCGGCGATCCTGACCTACATCGATGAGTGGAAGAAGCCGGTGCTGGTTGGGGGTGATACGCCAACCAGCGATGGCTACATGCAGTTCCATGGCGTGGATGTGGACAAGGGCGGTATCCACCTGTGGATTAACCGCAAGGCCAAGTACATGGACCAGCTGAACGGGATGATCGCGAAGAACGCGGCGGCGCAGGCCAAGGAAGGGTTGCCGGTGACGGCGGACAAGAACTGGGTAATTGTGACGCCGGAGCAGATTCAGTAGTTGATGTGTCAACTCTACTGGCCTCTTCGCGGGCACGCCCGCTCCCACAGGTATTGCACAGCTTTCCAGTATTGTGCGATCCCTGTGGGAGCGGGCGTGCCCGCGAAAGGGCCGGTACAGGCATAAAAAAACCGGCGCTCAGGGCGCCGGTTTCTCTTTCACACGGTCAGAGCCTCACAGCCCTTCCAGCATCGCCTTGTTACGCACAGCACCTTTGTCGGCACTGGTCGCCAGCAGGGCGTAGGCCTTCAGCGCGGTGGTCACCTTGCGTGGGCGGACTTCAGCAGGTTTCCAGCCTTTCTTGTCCTGCTCGATGCGGCGGTGAGCCAGTTCTTCGTCGCTGACCAGCAAGTTGATCGAACGGTTGGGGATGTCGATCAGTACCTTGTCGCCGTCGCGCACCAGGCCGATGGCGCCGCCAGCGGCAGCTTCCGGCGAGGCGTGGCCGATCGACAGGCCCGAGGTACCGCCCGAGAAGCGACCGTCGGTGAGCAGGGCGCAGGCCTTGCCCAGGCCCTTGGACTTCAGGTACGAAGTCGGGTAGAGCATCTCTTGCATGCCCGGGCCGCCTTTCGGGCCTTCGTAACGAATGATCACGATATCACCGGCCTTCACTTCGTCGGCGAGGATGCCGCGCACGGCGCTGTCCTGGCTTTCGAAGATTTTTGCGGTGCCTTCGAACACGTGGATCGACTCGTCGACGCCAGCGGTTTTCACCACGCAGCCGTCCAGGGCGATGTTGCCGTACAGCACAGCCAGGCCGCCTTCTTGCGAATAAGCGTGTTCAAAGCTGCGGATGCAGCCGTTTTCACGGTCGTCGTCGAGGGTTTCCCAACGGGTCGACTGGCTGAACGCGGTCTGGGTCGGGATGCCGGCCGGGCCTGCCTTGAAGAAGGTGTGCACGGCTTCGTCATCGGTCTGGGTGATGTCCCACTTGGCGATGGCTTCTTCCATGCTGCGGCTGTGCACGGTCGGCAGGTCGGTGTGCAGCAGGCCGCCACGGGCCAGCGAGCCGAGGATGCTGAAAATGCCGCCAGCGCGGTGAACGTCTTCCATGTGGTACTTCTGGATGTTCGGCGCCACCTTGCACAGCTGCGGCACCTTGCGCGACAGGCGATCGATGTCGCGCAGGTCGAACTCGACTTCACCTTCCTGGGCTGCAGCGAGCAGGTGCAGGATGGTGTTGGTCGAACCGCCCATGGCGATGTCGAGCATCATGGCGTTCTCGAACGCCTTGAAGTTGGCGATGCTGCGCGGCAGCACCGACTCGTCGTTTTCCTGGTAGTAGCGCTTGCACAGCTCGACGATGGTGCGGCCAGCGGTGAGGAACAGCTGCTCGCGGTCGGCGTGGGTGGCCAGGGTCGAACCGTTGCCCGGCAGGGCCAGGCCCAGGGCTTCGGTCAGGCAGTTCATCGAGTTGGCGGTGAACATGCCGGAACAAGAACCGCAGGTCGGGCAGGCGCTGCGCTCGTACTCGGCGACTTTCTCGTCACTGGCGGTGGAGTCGGCGGCGATGACCATGGCGTCGACCAGGTCCAGGCCGTGGCTGGCCAGCTTGGTCTTGCCGGCTTCCATCGGGCCGCCGGAGACGAAGATCACCGGGATGTTCAGGCGCAGGGCGGCCATCAGCATGCCGGGGGTGATCTTGTCGCAGTTGGAGATGCACACGATGGCGTCGGCGCAGTGGGCGTTGACCATGTACTCGACGGCGTCGGCGATGATCTCGCGGCTCGGCAGCGAGTACAGCATGCCGTCGTGGCCCATGGCGATGCCGTCATCGACGGCGATGGTGTTGAATTCCTTGGCCACGCCACCGGCGCGTTCGATCTCGCGGGCGACCAGCTGGCCCAGGTCCTTCAGGTGCACGTGGCCCGGGACGAACTGGGTGAACGAGTTGGCGATGGCGATGATCGGTTTCTTGAAGTCTTCGTCCTTCATCCCGGTGGCACGCCACAGGGCGCGGGCGCCGGCCATGTTGCGGCCTTGGGTGGAAGTCTTGGAACGGTAATCAGGCATGAAACACTCCTGGCGGCTTAATCAGGTCACAAAAAGGGGAGTGAGCTTCTCTTGTCCTTTGTGCCGCAGGCCGGTTGCCACTGGCACGGATGGGGCCGAAGACCGCGCGGGATCGCCGCGTGCTTGGCCAGAGCTCATAAACCCGCCGGGGATGACTGGCGATGAATAGACCGATTCTACACCGCTGGCGCGGCGAGGGAATGAAGATGTGCCTGGACGGTGGTTTCTGAGAGATTCCAGGTATTTTGTAGGACGCGTCTGAAATGCTGCCAGCGGGGCAGACCTTCTCAACCGTACTGGCTATCATCCGCCGCGCCGCATGTGCGGCTTCACGAGAAATTACCTCAATGGACCTTCCCAGTTTCAGTTCACCGCGAACTTGTAAATTGGCACTGAGCGCGCTGCCGCCAGGGCTTGCCATGGCTTGAACTCCTGGGTTCGAGGCTCGCAGGTGCCTGCGTCGGCGCCTGGAGACTCACATGTATTCTGTCTGCACAAACTGCATCCGCTGTGATCAACCACTCAAGCACGACCAGACCCGCGAAGCCCTGGACAAGCTTCGCCTGGAAGCGACCGAAGACTTCCACAAAGGCGCATCGATCACCAATCACGTCGGTAACCTGCGCAATGCTACTGTCGGCCTGCTGTACCGCAAGCGAGTGCTGTGGCTGGTGCTGCTGGTGTTCGGCAATCTGTTTTCCGGCGCCGGCATCGCCGCCTTCGAAGAAACCATCGCCGCGCATATCGTGCTGGTGTTCTTTCTGCCTCTGTTGGTGGACAGCGGGGGCAACGCCGGGGCGCAGTCGGCCACTTTGATGGTGCGGGCGTTGGCGACGGGAGAGGTAGTCATGCGCGACTGGATGCGCATGCTGGGTCGCGAATGTGGGGTGGCACTGGCGCTCGGCGGTACCATGGCCCTGGCAGTCGCATCGCTGGGAGCATTGCGCGGTGGGACGGACGTCGCCGTGATCGTGGCCAGCAGCATGCTGGTGATCGTGTTGATCGGTAGCCTGATCGGCATGAGCTTGCCGTTCCTGTTCACGCGCCTGAAGCTCGACCCGGCAACCGCCAGTGGTCCGCTGGTGACCTCCATCGCCGATGCGGCGGGGGTGCTGGTGTATTTCGGCATCGCCTCGCAGGTGCTGGAGATCTGATGCCAGCCCGGGGCGCAATGCGCCCCGGGCCGTGCGGGTCAGCTGTTCGGCAGCAAGCGGCAGGTGATGCTCTTGATGTAGCGGGTTTCGGCGATGGCTGGGTGCACCGGGTGGTCCGGGCCCTGGCCGCCGCGTTCGAGCAGCTGCAGGTTGCGATCAAGGTGGCGGGCGCTGGTCAGCAGGATGTTGTGCAGGTCGTCCTCGGGCAGATGCATCGAGCACGAGGCGCTGACCAGGATGCCGTCCTTGCTCAGCATGCGCATGGCCTGTTCGTTGAGGCGGCGGTAGGCCGCTTCACCGTTTTTCAGGTCTTTCTTGCGCTTGATGAAGGCGGGTGGGTCGGCAATGATCACATCGAAGCGCTCTTCGGCAGCCTTCAGCTCGCGCAGGGCCTCGAACACGTCGCCTTCGATGCAGGTCAGCTTCTCGCTGATGCCGTTCAGTGCAGCGTTACGCTCGACACCATCCAGCGCAAAGCCCGAGGCATCCACGCAGAACACTTCGCTGGCACCGAACGCACCGGCCTGCACACCCCAGCCACCGATGTAGCTGAACAGGTCGAGCACGCGCTTGCCTTTGACATAGGGGGCCAGGCGCGCGCGGTTCATGCGGTGGTCGTAGAACCAGCCGGTCTTCTGGCCGTCGCGTACCGGGGCTTCGAACTTGACGCCGTTCTCTTCCAGCGGAACCCAGTCCGGCACTTCGCCGTAGACGGTTTCGACGTAGCGCTGAAGGCCTTCGGCGTCGCGGGCGGCGGAGTCGTTCTTGAACAGGATGCCGCTGGGCTTGAGCACCTGGATCAGGGCCGCGATCACGTCATCCTTGTGCGCTTCCATGGTGGCCGAGGCCAGCTGCACCACGACGATATCGTAGAAGCGATCAACCACCAGGCCCGGCAGCAGGTCTGAATCACCGTACACCAGGCGGTAGCACGGCTGGTCGAACAGGCGCTCGCGCAGGGACAGGGCGACGTTGAGACGGTGCACCAACAACGACTTGTCCAGCGGCAGCTTGATGTCGCGCGACAGCAGGCGGGCGCATATCAGGTTGTTCGGGCTCAGCGCGACGATGCCCAGTGGCTTGCCGTTGGCAGCTTCGAGCACAGCCTGCTGGCCGGCCTGGAAGCCTTGCAGCGGGGTCGCGGAAACGTCGACTTCGTTGCTGTAGACCCACAGGTGGCCGGCGCGCAGGCGGCGGTCGGCATTGGCTTTGAGGCGAAGGCTGGGCAGGGACATGACGTCGCTCCGGGAAAAAAGAGCGGGATTATAGCCTGTTGGCCCTTTGCCTGCTGAAGTGCAGGGCCGCCAAGAGCGCGGAACAGACACCAATTGTCTGAATATTTACCGCGTGGCCCACCTTTGGCGATTGGTGTGGTGCCGGACTACGGGGTTAGAATCCTTCGTCCTTCACGAGTGTGCACGCATGTCCCAAGAACTCAGCGCCGAACAGATCCAGCAAGCCTTGCAAGGCATCACCATTCCGCCGCAGCCGCAGATCATGGTTGACCTGCAGTTCGAGCAGTACATGCCTGATCCGGATCTGGAAACCATCGCCAAGCTGATTTCCCAGGACCCTGGCCTCGCGGGAGCCTTACTCAAGCTGGTCAACTCGCCGCACTTCGGCCTGTCGAACAAGATCGGCTCGATCCAGCGTGCGGTGAACCTGCTGGGCAGCCGTTCGATCATCAATCTGATCAACGCGCAGTCGATCAAGGGCGAGATGAGCGACGAGACCATCGTCACCCTCAACCGCTTCTGGGATACCGCCCAGGACGTGGCCATGACCTGCCTGACCCTGGCCAAGCGTACCGGCATCCAGACGGCCGACGAGGCTTATACTCTCGGCCTGTTCCACGATTGCGGCGTACCGCTGATGCTCAAGCGCTTCCCCGAGTACATGCAGGTGCTCGAAGACGCCTACGCCAAGGCTGATGAGGAAACGCGCGTGGTCGATACCGAGAACCGCGCCTTCAACACCAACCATTCCGTGGTCGGCTACTTCACGGCCAAGTCCTGGCGCCTGCCGGAGCACATCAGCGCGGCCATCGCCAACCACCACAACGCCCTGGCGATCTTCCGCGAAGATTCGTCGCGCAATGCCCAGAGCCAGTTGAAGAACCTGCTGGCCGTGCTGAAGATGGCCGAGCACATCTGCGCCTCGTACCGTGTGCTTGGCAACCAGAACGTCGACCATGAGTGGAATGCGGTCGGCCCGTTGGTGCTGGACTATATCGGCTTGTCGGAGTACGACTTCGAGACCCTGAAACAGAACATTCGCGAGTTGGGCGGGCACTGATCCATGCCGGAATTACCTGAAGTCGAAACCACCCGGCGCGGGATTGCGCCGCATCTGGAAGGCCAGCGCGTCAGCCGCGTGGTGGTGCGGGACCGGCGGCTACGCTGGCCGATCCCTGAGGACCTCGACGTGCGGCTGTCCGGGCAGCGCATCGTCAGCGTCGAGCGACGGGCCAAATACCTGCTGATCAACGCCGAGGTCGGAACCTTGATCAGCCACCTGGGCATGTCGGGCAACCTGCGCCTGGTGGAACTGGGCTTGCCAGCGGCCAAGCATGAACATGTCGATATCGAGCTGGAATCGGGGCTGATGCTGCGTTACACCGACCCGCGACGGTTCGGCGCCATGCTCTGGAGCCTGGACCCGCTCAACCACGAACTGTTGCTGCGCCTGGGGCCGGAGCCGCTGACCGACCTGTTCGACGGTGAACGGCTGTTCCAGCTGTCGCGCGGGCGGTCGATGGCGGTCAAGCCCTTCATCATGGACAACGCGGTGGTGGTCGGCGTGGGCAACATCTACGCGACCGAGGCGCTGTTCGCTGCCGGCATCGACCCGCGGCGTGAGGCGGGCGGGATTTCCCGGGCGCGCTACCTGAAACTGGCAATCGAGATCAAACGGGTGCTGGCGGCGGCCATCGAGCAGGGTGGCACGACCTTGCGCGATTTCATCGGCGGCGACGGGCAGCCGGGGTACTTCCAGCAGGAATTGTTCGTCTACGGGCGGGGCGGGATGCCGTGCAAGCTGTGCGGCACGGCCTTGCGCGAGGTGAAGCTGGGGCAGCGGGCGAGCGTGTTCTGCCCGCGCTGCCAGCGCTAGCCGTCTGCGATCAGGCCTTGCCGGTGATCCGGCGGTACTTGGCCATCAGCTCGTCTTCGGTTTCCGGGTGCGCTTCATCCAGCGGGATGCAGTCGACCGGGCAGACCTGCTGGCACTGAGGCTCGTCGTAGTGACCCACGCACTGGGTGCACAGGTTTGGGTCGATCACGTAGATCTCTTCGCCTTGGGAGATGGCCTCGTTCGGGCACTCGGGTTCGCAGACGTCGCAGTTGATGCAATCGTCGGTGATGATCAGGGACATGGGGACTCCGGCCGGGGCGCTTCGCCCGGGCATGTTCAACGCTTTGGGCACAATTGTGCCGCATTCGCGCCCGCAGTGCACGCGGGCGCGATGATCAGGCGCTCAATTACTTCTTGAAGCGTTCGGTCAGCGCCTCGGCCACCACAGGGTGGACGAACTTGCTGATATCTCCGCCCAACGCGGCTATTTCTCGCACCAGCGTCGAGGAAATGAACGAATAGCGCTCTGAAGGCGTGAGGAACAGGCTTTCGACGTCGGGCGCCAGTTGCCGGTTCATGTTCGCCAGCTGGAATTCGTATTCGAAGTCCGATACCGCGCGCAAGCCGCGCAGGAACACGTTCGCGTTCTGTTCCTTGGCGAAGTGTGCCAGCAGCGACGAGAAGCCGATGACTTCGACATTGGGCAGGTGCTTGGTGACCTCACGGGCGAGCGCGACCCGTTGTTCCAGCGGGAACAGGGGGTTTTTCTTCGGGCTGGCCGCCACCGCGATGATCACGTGGTCGAACAGGCGCGAAGCGCGCTCGACCAGGTCGCCATGGCCTTTGGTAATGGGGTCGAAAGTACCCGGGTACAACACTCGGTTCATCGCGTCATCCTGGCTGGAGTGCGTTGGGGAGTCGGATGGTAGCGCAGCGATTGCGCCCGGCCAAGTCATGCGGCCGGCTGATGGCACTATAGACAGGGCGTGTATTTGTTGTCATGCACTCTGTGCCAGGCGGGTAGCCAAGGCCTCGGTCAGCCGGGCGCTGATGGCGTACACCGACAACTGTGGGTTGGCGCCGATGCTGGTCGGGAACAGTGAACCGTCGTGGATCGACAGGTTTTCCAGCTGGTGATGGCGGCCCAGGCTGTCGCATACCGCCTGGCGCGGGTCTTCGCCCATTGCGCAGCCCCCCATGACATGGGCGCTGCCCAGCCGGGTGCGGAACGGTTCCAGGCGCAAAGCATCGATCATCCGCTGAGCTTCGCCCAGGCTGGCAGCGGCGCCGGCGTCGCTGTGGACCGGCGTGACCTGCTGGGCGCCTGCAGCGAACTGGATTTGCGCCATGCTGTGATAGGCGCGGCGCAGGCCGTCGCGCAGGTAATCGGTGAGCGGGTAATCCAGTACCGGTGAGCCGTCACCGCGCAATTCCACTGCCCCGCCTGTACTTTCGGGGTGAAAACCGTCGCGTAGCAGGGCCAGCATCACGTGAGTGTGCGGTAACTCCGCCATGCGCCGGGCATTGTCGCTGCCGTATCCACCGAGCAATGTGCTGGCCAAGGCCGGGTGCAAGGGTGGCACTTCCAGTTTGTAGCCCACTGGCCCATCGACGCCGTCCTGCCACTGAAAATGGTCGCTGTAGATTGATTGCGGAGCGCCGTAGTAAGGGTCGATGCGAGTGTCGAAACGCGCAGCGCTGAAGTTGACCAGGTGCAGGAAGGTTCGTTTGCCCAGGCGGCCGTGTGGGTCGGGAGCCTTGGAGCGCAGCAGCAGGGCCGGGCTGTTGATACCGCCCCCGGCCACGATGTAGTGGCGGGCTCGCACGCTGATCTGCCGGCCAGTGGGGTGTACGCCTTGAGCATCCAGCGCCTGGCACTGCAGCCGGGCGACACGTCCGCCATTGTGTTCCAAGCGTTCGGCGCGGGCGAGGTAGAGCAGTTCGCCGCCATTTTCGAGAGTCGCCGGGATGCGCGTGACCAGCATCGATTGCTTGGCATTCACCGGGCAGCCCATGCCGCAATAGCCGAGGTTCCAGCAGCCACGCACGTTGCGCGGGATCACCGCCCAGCGATAGCCAAGCTGTTCACAGCCGCGTCGCAGTACCTCGTTGTTGGCGTTCGCCGGCATCGCCCAGGGCGTGATACCCAGGTCGTGCTCGATACGCTCGAACCAGGGCTGCATGTCTTTCTCCCTCAGGCCCGTGACGCCATGCGCTGCGGCCCAGTGCGCCAATGTCTGCGGTGGCGTGCGAAAGCTCGAGGTCCAGTTGATCAGCGTGGTCCCGCCGACTGCGCGGCCTTGCAGGATGGTAATGGCGCCATCCTTGCTCATCCGCCCCAGGCCTTCCTGGTAGAGGCTGGCGTAGGCCTCGTTTTCCAGCAGGTGGAAGTCGCTGCTGGTCTTCAATGGGCCTTCTTCAATCAGCAGCACCTTGTAACCGGCTGCGCTGAGCATCTGCGCACTGGTGGCACCGCCGGCTCCGCTGCCGATCACGGCGATATCGACCTCCAGCGTCAGGTCCTGCTCCAGGCGTGAGCCGTCATGGGTGATCCAGCCGCGTTCGAGGCCTTGGCGAAACGGGTCGGTTACTGGCATTGAGGATGCTCTTGTTGTCAGATCTTGGGTGGACCGGGGTAGCCGCATGCGGCCCAGGCTTCCGGGCGCTCGTACCAGGCCATTTGCAGCAGCTGCAGCAGGGAGGCATGGCCCATGCGCAGCAGGTTCAGCGAGCTGTCCTGCCAGCGCTGTAGAAAGGCCGCTACCTGCGCGCTGCTGGCCTGCTCCCAGGCCCCCCAGACCCCGGTCAAAGGGCCGCGGGTCAGCGGCAGGTTGAGCACATCGAACAGTTGCCGGGTGAGCTTGAGCATTTCCGGCGACAGCGCTGCCAGTTTGTGATCAAGGCTGGGCAGCACCAGCTCGTCGTTGGCCGAGGTGCCGGCGAGTACCACCGGAATCAGCGCAAGCAGGGCTGGCAGGTCATCATCACGCAGCACCAGGTAGCCGGCTGCGGGCGTTTGCGCGCTGCAGCCGACCAGGCTGGTGGTGCTCAGGAAAAGGCTGGCGCCCAGGCTCAAGCGCAGCAGGTCACGGCGCTGCATCAGCGGATGAACAGCTTGTAGACCAGGCGCTGCAAGGCCTTGCCATAGGGCGGGTAGATCAGCCGAGCGGCATTCAGGCGCTGCTTGGCCAGCACTGCCTTGGCCTTGCTGAAGGTCAGGAATCCTTCATGGCCATGATAATGGCCCATGCCGGAGGGGCCGATGCCGCCGAAAGGCAAGTCGTCCTGGGCCACGTGCAGCAGGGTGTCGTTCAAGCATACGCCGCCGGAATGGCTGTGCTGCAGCACGTGCTGCTGCTCGCTGCGGTCGTAGCCGAAGTAGTACAGCGCCAGGGGGCGAGGGCGTTGATTGATGTAGGCCAGGGCTTCGTCGAGGTGGTCGTAAGGCAGCAGCGGCAGCAAAGGACCGAAGATCTCGTCCTGCATCACCTGCATGCTGTCGTTGACCCTGGTCAGCAGGTGCGGCGGCAGGCGCCGGCCTTGGCGCGTCTCGTCGGGATACAGGTCAAGCACCTGGGCACCCTTGCCGCGGGCATCATCCAGCAGATGCTGCAGGCGCTGCAGCTGCCGTGGGTTGATGATGGCGCTGTAGTCGGGGTTGTCGGCGATGCGCGGGTACATGCGTTGCACGACCTTGCGGTAGGCATCGGCGAAGTCGTTCAGGCGCTCACGCGGCACCAGCACGTAGTCGGGAGCGACGCAGGTCTGGCCGGCGTTGAGGGTCTTACCAAAAGCGATGCGTTCGGCGGCCGTGTCCAGGGGCACGCTGGCCGAGACGATGGCGGGCGATTTGCCGCCCAGCTCCAGGGTCACCGGGGTCAGATTTTGCGCGGCTGCCAACATGACCTGGCGGCCGATGCTGGTGGCGCCGGTGAACAACAGGTGGTCGAAGGGGAGGCGGGCGAACGCCTGGCCGATTTCGACTTCGCCCAGCACCACGCTGACCAGGTCTTCCGGAAACACCCGATGCAGCAAGGTTTTCAGTGCCAGCGCGCTGGCCGGGGTGGACTCGCTGAGCTTGAGCATGACCCGGTTGCCGGCCGCCAGGGCACCGGTAAGCGGACCAATGGCGAGAAACAGCGGGTAGTTCCACGGCACGATGATGCCTACCACACCCAGTGGCTGGTACAGCACGCGAGCGCTGGCTGGCTGGAAGGCCAGACCCACGACGCGCCGGGCCGGACGCATCCAGCGCTGCAGGTGGCGTTCGGCGTGGCGAATGCCCTGCACCGATGGCAGTAGTTCGGCCAGCAGGGTCTCGTCGGCGCTGCGCCCGCCGAAGTCAGCATCGATAGCCGCGACCAACTGCTGCTGGTCTGCAAGCAGCGCCTCGCGCAGGCTTTTCAGCCACTGCCGCCGCTGTGCCGCAGGCGGCAAGGGGTTGCCGGCAAAGGCCTGGCGCTGAGCGGCGAACGTCGCTTCAAGGTCGGTGTCGGAATGCACAGGAGGCAAAGCGATGGGCGAGGTCACGGCGGTCTCTCGTCTGGGCTTGAAGTTCCTAGAGCCTATACTCTAATTCGTACCGTGGTGCGACTATTTTCGCTGGCGCAAACGGTGCATCAGCGGTGTGATTCACCGTAAGATGACCCATTATCGAAAGCCCGCAGAATGGGAGCTGAGCATGGCCCCGCGCATTAAGACCCGAGAGCGCATCGTGCAGAACAGCCTGGAGCTGTTCAACCAGCAGGGCGAACGCAGCGTCAGTACCAATCACATTGCCGCGCACATGGAAATCTCGCCTGGCAACCTGTACTACCACTTCCCCAACAAGCAGGCGATCATCGCCCTGCTGTTCAGCCAGTACGAAGAGCTGGTGGACAGCTTCCTGCGCCCGCCGCAGGGCCGCGTGGCCACGGTCGAGGACAAGCGCTTCTACCTCAAGGCGCTGCTCGCGGCGATGTGGAACTACCGCTTCCTGCACCGTGATCTGGAGCATCTGCTGGAAAGCGACCCCGAACTGGCTGCCCGCTACCGGCGCTTTTCCGAGCGCTGCCTGCGCCAGGGCCAGGCGATCTACCGCGGCTTCGTCGATGCCGGGATCCTGACCATGGAGCCTGCGCAGATCGAGTCGCTGACCATCAATGCTTGGATCGTGCTGACCTCGTGGGTTCGTTTTCTCAGCACCACGCGCGAACATTCCGCGCATTTGGGTGAAGAAGCTTTCAAGCGCGGCGTCTATCAGGTGCTGGTGCTGGAGCTGGGTTTCGTCACCAGTAACGCCCGCAGCGCCGTGGACGCTCTGTGCCAGGAATTCCATGTTCCGTTCAATCAGGCCCTGGACCAATGACCAGGGCCTTCGAGCCATCGATCAGGAGATTGTCATGCCCCTTGCGCAATTGATCACCCCGCAACAGCTGGCCGAGCGTCTGGACTCGCCCAAGCTGGTGATCCTTGATTGTCGTTTTGCCCTGGAGGATGTGGATTACGGCCAACGCAGCTATGCCGAGGGGCATATCGCCGGGGCGCATTTTGCCGACCTGGAGCGTGACCTGAGCGGGCCGGTCAGCAAGGGCCGCACCGGCCGCCACCCATTGCCGGACCCGCACCGGCTGGTCGAGCGCCTGCGCGAGTGGGGCCTGGACGATGACAGCGAGGTGGTGCTGTACGACGACGGCCCTGGCGCCTTTGCCGCCCGCGCCTGGTGGTTGCTGGTCTGGCTGGGCAAGCGCAGTGGCGTGGCGATCCTCGACGGTGGCCTCAAGGCCTGGCATGCGGCGCACCTGCCGCTGAGCCTGGATGCGCCGGCCAAATGCGAGGGGACGTTCAATGGCGAGGCGGACGCCAAGCTGTTGATCGATGCCGAGCACCTGGCCAAGCGCTTGGGTAACCCTGACCTGACCCTGATCGATGCCCGTGCGTTGCCGCGCTTCCGGGGTGAAGTCGAGCCGATCGACCCTGTGGCAGGGCATATTCCTGGCGCCCAGTGCGCGGCCTTCAACGAGAACCTCGGTGCCGATGGGCGTTTCCTGGCACCGGAACAGCTAAAGCAACGTTTCGCCGAAAAGCTGTCAGGGCGCTCGCCAGAGCAACTGGTAGCCTACTGCGGGTCAGGCGTGACGGCTTGCCATAACCTGTTTGCCCTGGCGCTGGCGGGGTATCCGTTGGGCAGGCTGTATGCCGGGTCGTGGAGTGAGTGGATCAATGATCCCAAGCACGGTGTGGCGACTGGCGAATAATCACTGACCGTCGACCAGCCACTGCGGAATCCGCCGCTCCAGGTAATAGCCCGGATTCCGCAGGCTGCCGTCGACAAACCCCACATGCCCACCTCGCTCATGCAGCTCGAACTGTGTCTGCGGTGCCAGTTCGCTGGCGGTGGGCAGGCTGTGGCCGAACACGAACGGATCGTCGGTGGCATGAATGATCAGTGTCGGCGTGCGGTTTTCCCCCAGATAAAACCGGCTCGATGAGCGGCGATAGTAATCGTGGGCATCGCTGAAGCCGTTGAGCGGCGCGGTGACCTTGCCGTCAAAGTCCCAGAAGGTCTTCAACCTGCCCAAGGGCCCAAGCCGGTCGAGCGCGGCCAGCCCCTCGTGATGCCCGCGGTCCCGGAAGTGTCGTTCTTTCAACTGCACATAAGCCATCATTTCGCGCATGAAATGCGCCTGATAGACCTTGGAAAAGCCCTGGCCGATCCGGTCGGCGCACTGGTCCAGCCGGAATGGCACCGAGACGGCTACCGCTGCTTCCAGTCGGCTGTCAGAACCACTTTCGCCCAGGTATTTGAGTAGCACATTGCCGCCCAGTGAGTAGCCGACGGCATATAGCGGTGCCAAGGGCCTCTGGGCACGCAGGTGGGTGATCACTTCGGCGAGGTCTTCGCTGGCGCCGGAATGGTAGCTGCGCGGTAACAGGTTGGGCTCACCCGAACAGCCGCGCCAGTTGACCGCCACACTTGCCCAGCCGCAGGCCTGCAGTGATTGCTGCAAGCCTTTGACGTAGGGAGAACGGGACGATCCGGTCAACCCGTGCAGCACCAGTACCAGTGGCACATCCGGGCTATGGGGCCCATGCCAGTCGAGGTCGAGAAAATCGCCATCGGCCAGCCACAGGCGTTCGCGGTTTCGTTCCAGCTCCGGCAACTTGCGCCACAGTGGCCCCCACAGGGTTTGCAGGTGGGGGTTGGACAGGCCGATGGCCGGGCGGAATGTGGCGGTGAGACTGGGCATGCTGGGCGACTCGTGATGTGCCTGCGTAGAGTGCCATGAAACGCCGCCACTGTACCTGCGCTATTGGTCGGGGGCTGGCAGAGGTTGTTGCTCGACGCTTGGGCCGACACTGACCTGTACGATGTAGCTTAGGTCGAAATGGTGCTGCACGGCGGCCCGGACATTTGCTGGAGTCAATCGGTTGATGCGCTCGACGTAGGTGTTGAGATGATCGTCAGGTTGACCTTGATGGCTCAGGTCCGCGAGCAATGCGGCCAGATGCTTGTTCTGCGCAACAGCGCGCAGCAGTTGCCCTTCCAGGCGTTTGCGTGCCAATTGCAGTTCGGCTTGGGTAGGTCCTTGCTCGATAAAATCGCGCAGCAGGGTCACCACCAGTTCCTGAGTACCCTGCACATGCGCCGGTGCGACTTCCCATTCGACGGTGAAGAGCCCGCCTTCCCGTAATGACGTTACGTGGGAGTGCACGGCGTAAGTCAGGCCGCGGCGTTGACGCAGTTCTGCCATCAAGCGCGATTCAAACCCGCCTCCCAATACCTCGCTGGCCAGTACCAGGGCCGGGAGTTCCGGATCATTGGCGGGCACGATAAAGGGGAGTGCCAACAGGACAGCATTGCTTGCGCCAGGCTGATCGACGCGTATGTTCCCGCCGGTGGCGGCCGTGACAGGTGGCAGATCCGTTGCCCGCCAACCCTGCGGCAGGGCCTGGCTGATATGGCGCGAGAGCACTTGAGCTTCAGCGAGGGAAAGATCGCCGACCACGACCATCTCAAGATTGCTGGCGGAATAGGCGCGTTGGTGGAAGGCACGCAAGTCGTCTGTGGTAACCGCCGTTATACCTTCCTCGCTGCTACCCAGTGGGCAGCCATAAGGATGGCCCCTGAACAAATGGCGCAAGGCGTCGTTACGGGCCCTCGATACCGGGTGCCGCTCGCGTGAGGCACTGCTCTGAAGCAACTGCTGTTTGACCTTGTCCAAAGCGGAGGGAAGGAATGCCGGCTGTGCCACGAGATTAGTGAACAGCGCCAGGGACGGCTCCAGCACGGCCGGGCTACTCAGGCTACGCAGGCTCAGCGTCGCATGCTCCAGACGTATCAGCTTTGCGGTGATTGCACCCAGGCGTTCTAGATGTTCGGCCTGTTGGGTGGCCGTGTACTGCTGGCTGCCTTCATCGAGCATGTACAGGGTCAGGGCTGCCAGGCCGGGGTGCGCAGTGTCCTGGACCGTACCGGCCCTGAACCTCAGTACCACATCGACGATAGGCAATCCGCGGGCTTCGACGAATTTCACGTTTGTGCCTGCTTCTGTCGTCCAGGCCTGCACCCGAGTGAGGATGGACTCGAACTGATCCAGATCGATTCCCTGGGCAGAGACCAGGCCGCCGTAGATGCTGTCTTGGGTTGCAGTCGAGTCATGCATGAGCGCTCTCCTTGTTGTGCATGAACGTAATGGCAGTGCGGGAATCGGTCAGAAACTCAAGGGCTGCCAGCCCGACTTGTTCGGCTGTCACGGCTTCGATGGCCTTTCGCTCATTGTCCAGTGCTACGGGGTCCAGGCCACAGGCGGCCTGTAAACCGATGGCCTGGGCTTGCTTGCCGATGTCGTCCCTTTCGAAGACCTGCCTGGCCAACAGGCGAGCCTTGGCACGTTGAAGGTCTTCTCTGGAAGGCGCCGACTGGCGAAACGCTTCGATTTCCCGCATCAGCCTTTCGGCTGCGATTTCCGGTGTTATCTGTCGGCTGCAATATGCGTAGAGAATCAGCAGGCTGTCACCGCGCTGCCAGGGGTCGTAGGATGAGCGCATGCCCCTCAAAATCGGATCATCCAGAACCAGTCGTCGCTGCAGGATACTGCTGTGTCCGTCAGCAAGCAGATCGGGCAGTAGCCGCAATGCGTAGGCTTGCTCGGCGGACTGCGCGGTACATTGGCTGGGGAGGTTGAAACTGAGAATGGTGCCGGTGTAGAGGCCCGGCAGACGCAGTGTCTGATGGCGTCGAGCTTGCGCTGGCGGCGCGGAAGGGGTCTGGCGTGCGGGCAGGCGATTGGCGGAAATTGTCGCAAAGTGCCGAGTAACCAAGGCTTGCAGTTGTACCAGGGTGATGTCGCCGGCGACTGCCAGCGTGGCATTGTTTGGGTGGTACCAGCTCTGGTACCAGGTTCGGGCAGCAGCCGGGGTCAGGCGCTCAAGGTCAGCCTTGTGCCCAATGATTGGCGTGCCATAGCCCTCGGTGCCGTAGGCCAGTGAATGGTGATGTTCCAGTGCCAGTGACAAGGGGGCGTTGTCGATGTCCTCACGGCGTTCGGCCATGACCACGTCCAGCTCGCGAGCGAAAGGTGCATCACTGATGATGGCGCTGGTCATGACGTCGGCCATGGCCTCCAGAGCGATCTCGAGCCTACTGCCTGGCAGTGTCAGAGGAAAGACCGTGGCGTCGGTGAGGGTGTAGGCATTCGGTTCGCCGCCGAGGCGAGTGATGATGGCTGAATACTGGCCATTTGTCAGTTTGCTACTGCCTTCGAACAGCAGATGTTCAAGTGCATGGGAGAGACCAGTATGGCCAGCTGGCTCGTAGCTCGAACCGACGTGATACCAGAGCTGCGCACTGACCAGCGGTGCACGATGGTCTTCGCGCAGGTAGACACGCAGGCCGTTGGCAAGGGTGAACGATTGTACAGTGCTGGCCTGGGTGGGCGGAGAAGGGCGCTCGATCATGGTTGAAGTGCTCCTGCGAAAACGAGGGAGCAGCTTCAACCATGCCGACGGCGGGGTTGCGGTAACTAAATACGATCCAAGACGGGATCAGCCCCGTTGCCACAGCGCGTAATGCACCTGGCCGGTCTTTTTCTCGCGGTGCAGGCGCCAGTTGCCGGGCATCGGCAATGTCGACGGGACCGCCTCGCTTTCGGTGTAGACCCACGCCTGCTCGCGCAGCCACTGGTTCTGTTCCAGCAGGTTGCAGGTATTGGCCAGCAGGTCCTGGTGGAACGGCGGATCGAGGAACACCACGTCGAACTGCTGCTTGGCCGGGTTCTGCAGGTAACGCAGGGCGTCGGTCTGCAGGATCTGCCCGCGTGGGCAGCGCAGGATCTCGAGATTGTTCTTCAGGTTGCTGATGGCTGCCGGGTTGCTGTCCAGCGCCACGGCATTCTCGGCGCCGCGGGACAGCGCCTCGAGCACCAGCGCGCCACTGCCGGTGAAGGCATCCAGCACCTGGGCGCCCTCGATGTAGGGCGCCAGCCAGTTGAACACGGTTTCGCGCACGCGGTCAGGCGTGGGGCGCAGGCCTTCGCCTTCCGGTACCGCCAGGCGGCGGCTGCGCCACTCGCCGGCGATGATGCGCAGATGACCTTGGCCCTTGCTTTGGCCCTGCTGCGTGCGGGCGGGAGGGGTGGATCTAGGCATTAGTGCTCCGGTACGCCGAGCGGTTGCTCGGACGGTTTGTCAGTAGGGGCAGGCAGTGGCTTCTGTGGCACTGTCGGGCCGACGGTGACGATCACCAGTTTATCGGCTGCCAGGTGCTTGTTCATCGCCGCTTTGACTTGCTCGACGGTCAGCGCCTGGGATTGCTGCATGAAGTCTTCCAGCCAGGTCAGCGGCAGGTTGTAGAAGCCGATCGCGCCCAGTTGGCCAACGATGCTGGCGTTGCTGGCATTGGACAGCGGGAAGCTGCCGGCCAGTTCGCGTTTGGCATCGTCCAGTTCCTGCTGGGTCGGGCCGCTCTTGAGGTAATCGGCGAGGATGTCCTGAACCAGCTTGAGCGTACCTTCGCTGAGTTCGGCACGGGTCTGCAGGTTAATCATGAACGGGCCGCGCACCTGCATCGGGCTGAATACCGAGTACACACCATAGGTCAGGCCGCGTTTTTCGCGCACTTCGCTCATCAGGCGGGTGCCGAACGCGCCGCCGCCGAGGATCTGATTGCCCAGCGACAGGGCCGGCCAATCCGGGTCCTGACGGTCGATACCGAGCTCGGCGAGCATCAGGTGAGTCTGCTTGCTCGGGAAGTCGATATGGGTGGCGCCGGCCTCGGGTTCAACCGGTTGGGCCGGTTTGGCCAGTGCCGGGCCTTTGGGCAGGGCGGCGGACACCTGGGCGGCGACGGCCTCGGCTTCCTCGCGGCTGAGGTCGCCGACCAGGGCGATCACTGCGTTGCCAGCGGCATAGGCCTTGGCGTGGAAGCCGCGCAATTGCTCGAGGGTGATGCCTGGCACGCTCTCGGCACTGCCATCGCTTGGCTGGGCGTAAGGGTGGTCGCCATACAGCTTGCCGAACAGGGCCTTGCCGGCGATCTTGCCGGGGTTCTGCTTCTCATATTCAAAGCCGGCCAGCAGCTGGTTCTTGATGCGTTTCAGTGCATCTTCCGGAAAGGTTGGCTTGCCGGTCACTTCGGCGAATAGCTTGAGGGCCGGCTCGCGCTTGTCCTTGGCGCTCAGGCTGCGCAGCGAGGCTACGGCCATGTCGCGGTAGGAACCATTGCCAAAGTCGGCACCCAGGCCCTCGAAGCCTTCGGCGATGGCGGTCACATCCTTGCCGGCCACGCCCTCGTTGAGCATGGCATTGGTCAGGGTGGCCAGGCCCGGAGTGTTGCCGTCCTGGCTACTGCCAGCGGCAAAGGTCACGCGCAGGTCGAACATCGGCAGCTCGCGAGCCTCGACGAACAGCACCCGGGCGCCCTCGGCGGTGGTCCAGTTCTGGATGTTCAGCTGGCGCCGGCTGGGCGCCTTGCCATCCAGCTCGGCCAGCGATTGCAGGGTGTTGGCCGGGCGCGCGGCGCTGCTTTCGGCTTCGGAGTGGGCCGGGCGGGCGAGCACGGCGGCCACGGCCACCACCAGCGCGATGATGCCCGTGCCGATCAGGGTGTAGCGTGGTGCGCTGCGATCACTCATGAGCGGACTCCTCGGGCAGTACATGGGCAACGCTCAGGCGTTCGCGGGTGAAATAGGTGCGTGCTGCGTTTTGCACGTCTTCCGGGGTGACACGCTTGAGTTCGTCCAGCTCGCTGTCGATCAGCTTCCAGGACAGGCCGACGGTTTCCAGCTGGCCGATGGTGGTGGCCTGGCTGCTGATGGAGTCGCGCTCGTAGACCAGGCCAGCGATGACCTGGGCACGCACGCGCTCCAGCTCTTCGGCGCTCGGCGGGGTAGTCTTGAGCTCGTCGAGCAATTGCCAGACGCCTTTTTCGACGTCGGCCAGGGTCTTCTGCTTCTGCACGTTCGGCGTGGCCGAGATCAGGAACAGGCTGTCGCCACGAGTGAAGGCGTTGTAGCTGGACGAGGCACCGGCCACCAGCTCCTGGCCACGCTCCAGGCGTGCCGGCATGCGCGCGCTGTAGCCGCCATCGAGCAGGGCCGAGATCAGCCGCAGGGCATGCACGGTGCGTGGGTCCTTGGCGGTGGCCAGGCTCGGGACGTTGAAGCCATAGATCAGGCTCGGCAACTGGGTGCGCACGTGCAGGGTCAGCAGGCGCTGGCCCGGTTCTGCCAGTTCCAGCGGCAGTTTGGCTGGGGGGATGGCGCGCTTGGGAATGCTGCCGAAGTATTTCTGTGCCAGGCCTTTGACTTCATCGACGCTGACATCGCCGACCACCACCAGGGTGGCGTTGTTCGGTGCGTACCAGGATTCGTACCAATGGCGCAGCTCCTCGACCTTCATGCGTTCGAGGTCGGCCATCCAGCCGATGGTCGGGGTGTGGTAGCCGCTGGCCGGGAAGGCCATGGCGCGGAACAGCTCGAAGGCCTTGGAGCTTGGCTGATCGTCGGTACGCAGGCGGCGCTCCTCTTTGATCACCTCGATTTCTCGGGCGAACTCGTCGGCAGGCAGGCGCAGGCTGGCCAGGCGATCGGCCTCCAGCTCCAGGGCCACCGGCAGGCGGTCGCGGGCCAGCACCTGGTAGTAGGCTGTGTAGTCGTCGCTGGTGAAGGCGTTTTCTTCCGCACCGAGGTCACGCAGGATGCGCGAGGCCTCGCCCGGGCCGATCTTGGCGCTGCCCTTGAACATCATGTGCTCCAGGGCATGGGACAAGCCAGTCTGGCCCGGGGTCTCGTAGCTGGAACCGACCTTGTACCAGATCTGCGAGACGACCACCGGGGCGCGGTGGTCTTCGCGCACGACCACCTTGAGGCCGTTGTCGAGGATGAATTCGTGGGTCGGTTGCACGTCGGCGGCAAAGGCCGCAAGCGGCAGGCAGAGCGTGCTGAGCAACAGGCCAGCGGCGCGGCGGGCTAGAGCATTCATACGGTGATTAACCTGTTCGGCGGCCCGCTGGTTTAGCGTCGGCGGGCCAGGAGGTGCTAGGATACTGATCCGGTTGCCTGGCGACCATGCCTGTCGCCGTTCTGGCCCGCAGGCCCATTAAGACAAAACATTGCGCATGAACCAGTCGGATTCAAAATAGTCTGTTCTGCGTTTAGAGAATTCCCGATGCGCCAGCTGCTGGCCCATCGCTACCCTGAGATAGCCGTCTTCCATGTTTGGTTCCAACGACGACAAAAAAGCGCCGGCCGAGGCTGGCGAGAAAAAAGGCCTGTTCAGCTGGTTTCGCAAGAAGCCGCAGCAACCTGTCGCCGAACAGCCTCAAACGGCCGAGCCACAAGCGCCCGAGGTGCAGCCGGCGGAGCCGGTAGCGCCGCAGCCTGCAGCCGAGCAGCCGCTTGTCGAGGCGCAGCAGCCCGCACCGGTCGAGCCTGTGCCTGCGGTGGTCGAAGCGCCTGTGCCAGAGCCAGTCGCTTCCCAGCCACTGCAGGCGCCCGAGCCAGAGCCGATTGCTTCTGCGCCCCTGGTCGCACCGGCGCCTGAACCTGTCGCCTCCGTGCCTCTGCAAGCGGCACCAATCGAGGTTGCCCCTGTAGTCGAGCATGCCGCCCCTGTCAGCAACCTGGTGCTTCCGGTTGCTGAAGAGCCCGTCGCGCTGGTGCCAGACCTGGAGCCGAAGGCGCCGCCGGTGATACCGGAGCGTCCGGCACCGGAGCCGGTGGTCGTGGCCCCTGTCGCGGTCCCTGCACCCGCCGAACCGGAACCAGTCCCCGTGGTGGCTGCCCCGGTTGCCACCGAGCAGTCCAAGCCCGGTTTCTTCGCCCGCCTCAAGCAGGGCCTGTCGAAGACCAGCGCCAGCATCGGCGAAGGCATGGCCAGCCTGTTCCTGGGCAAGAAGGTCATCGATGACGACCTGCTCGACGAGATCGAAACCCGCCTGTTGACCGCCGACGTCGGCGTCGAGGCGACCTCGGCCATCGTCCAGAACCTGACCCAGAAGGTTGCCCGCAAGCAGCTGGCTGACGCCGACGCGCTGTACAAGTCGCTGCAGGAAGAGCTGGCCGCATTGCTGCGCCCGGTCGAGCAGCCGCTGAAGGTCCAGGCGCAGAACAAGCCCTATGTGATCCTTGTGGTCGGCGTGAACGGTGCCGGCAAGACCACCACCATCGGCAAGCTGGCCAAGAAGCTGCAACTGGAAGGCAAGAAGGTCATGCTGGCTGCCGGTGACACCTTCCGTGCCGCTGCCGTGGAGCAGCTGCAGGTCTGGGGCGAGCGTAACCAGATCCCGGTGATCGCCCAGCATACCGGCGCCGATTCCGCCTCGGTGATCTTCGACGCTGTGCAGGCCGCCAAGGCCCGTGGTGTCGATGTGCTGATCGCCGACACCGCCGGCCGCCTGCACACCAAAGACAACCTGATGGAAGAGCTGAAGAAGGTCCGCCGGGTCATCGGCAAGCTCGACACCGAGGCACCGCACGAAGTGCTGCTGGTGCTCGACGCCGGTACGGGGCAGAACGCCATCAGCCAGGCCAAGTACTTCAACCAGAGCGTCGAGCTGACTGGCCTGGCCCTGACCAAGCTGGACGGCACTGCCAAAGGTGGGGTGATCTTTGCCCTGGCCAAGCAGTTCAGCATCCCGATCCGCTTCATCGGCGTCGGTGAAGGTATCGACGACCTGCGTACTTTCGAAGCCGAGCCGTTCGTCAAGGCTCTGTTCGCCGAGCGAGACTGACCATGATCCGATTCGAACAGGTTGCCAAGCGCTACCCTAACGGCCATGTCGGCTTGCATGAGCTGAGTTTCCGGGCGCGCCGGGGCGAATTCCTGTTCGTCACCGGGCACTCGGGCGCGGGCAAGAGCACCTTGCTGCGCCTGCTGCTGGCCATGGAACGCCCGACCAGCGGCAAGCTCATGCTGGCCGGGCAGGACCTGGGCCAGATCAGCAATGCGCAGATCCCGTTCCTGCGCCGGCAGATCGGCGTGGTGTTCCAGAACCACCAGCTGCTGTTCGACCGCACGGTGTTCAACAACATCGCTCTGCCGCTGCAGATTCTCGGCTTGTCCAAGGCCGAGATCGCCAAGCGCGTGGACTCGGCGCTGGAGCGCGTTTCGCTGTCCGACAAGGGCGAGCTGTTCCCGGCCGACCTGTCCACCGGCCAGCAGCAGCGGGTCGGTATCGCCCGCGCCATCGTCCACCAACCGGCCTTGCTGCTGGCGGATGAGCCTACCGGTAACCTCGACCCGCGCCTGGCTGCGGAGATCATGGGCGTGTTCGAGGACATCAACCGCCTGGGCACCACGGTTCTGATCGCCAGTCACGACCTGGCACTGATTGCGCGCATGCGCCACCGCATGCTGACCCTGCAGCGCGGTCGTCTGATCGGCGATGGGGAGGCCGGGCAATGAGCACTACACGTACACCAAAGGTTTCCGAGCGCGTTGCGCCCAAGGCTGCCGACCCGCAACCGGCCAAGAAGAAGGGCGGCGATCACGACGACGACGGCCCGGACTTCCGCACCCTGCTGCACGCCTGGCTGGAAAGCCACCGCGCCAGCCTGGCCGACAGCCTGCGGCGCCTGGGCAAGCAGCCGATCGGTAGCTTCTTCACCTGCCTGGTGATGGCCGTGGCCCTGAGCATGCCCATGGGCCTGTCGTTGCTGTTAAAGAACATCGAGGTGCTGGGAGGCTCCTGGCAGCGCGCTGCGCAGATTTCGCTGTACCTCAAGCTCGATGCGGGAAGCCAGCAGGGTGAAGCCCTGCGCGACGACATCAGGCGCATGCCGGGTGTCGCCGACGCCCAGTACGTAAGCCCCGGGCAGGCCCTGGAAGAGTTCCAGCAGCAGTCCGGGCTGGGCGAAGCCCTGCGCGAGCTGCCTGACAACCCGTTGCCTGGTGTGGTGGTGGTGACCCCGACCGAGGTCGACAAGCCGGCCTTGGAAGCTCTGCGTCAGCGCCTGTCGGAGCTGCCAAGGGTGGAGAACGCGCAGCTGGACCTGGTATGGGTGGAGCGCCTGGCGGCAATCCTCAAGCTGGGCGACCGCTTTGTCTTCGGATTGGCAGTGATGCTGATTTCCGCGCTGCTGTTAGTAATCGGTAACACAATTCGTCTACATATCGAAAACCGCCGTATCGAGATCGAAGTGATCAAGCTGGTAGGCGGCACCGACAGCTACGTACGCCGGCCTTTCCTGTACATGGGCGCCTTGTACGGCCTGGGTGCGGGCGTGCTGGCCTGGGCCATCCTGGCCTTCGGCCTGAACTGGCTGAACGAGGCCGTGGTAGGGCTGTCCGGGCTGTATGGCAGTGACTTCGCCCTGGGCGGGGTGCCAGCGTCCGATGGTCTGTCGCTCTTGATCGGAGCGGTGCTGTTGGGGTATATCGGTGCATGGATCGCAGTCGCCCGCCACTTGAACGAGCTGGCACCGCGATAGTTTTTACGTGCCAGCATTGACATTTTCTTCACGATGGAACTTGTACGGTCGTTCCGGGTCAATGTTGGCAGCGCTCACAAGGCGCGAGTTTTGTAAGTCGGAGGTTCTTGAATGACCACATCGTTGCAACCTGCCTATGCCCTGGTACCCGGTGCGAACCTGGAAGCCTACGTGCACACGGTCAACAGCATCCCGCTGCTGTCTGTCGAGCAGGAGCGTGATCTGGCCGAGCGTCTCTACTACGAGCAGGATCTCGAGGCCGCTCGGCAAATGGTGATGGCCCACCTGCGTTTCGTTGTACATATTGCGCGTAGCTATGCAGGCTACGGGCTGGCCCAGGCCGACCTGATCCAGGAAGGCAACGTCGGCCTGATGAAGGCGGTCAAGCGCTTCAACCCGGAAATGGGTGTGCGCCTGGTGTCCTTCGCCGTGCACTGGATCAAGGCAGAGATCCACGAATTCATCCTGCGCAACTGGCGCATCGTCAAGGTGGCCACCACCAAGGCCCAGCGCAAGCTGTTCTTCAATCTGCGCAGCCAGAAGAAGCGTCTGGCCTGGCTGAACAATGACGAAGTGCATCGCGTGGCGGAAAGCCTCGGCGTCGAGCCCCGTGAAGTGCGCGAGATGGAAAGCCGCCTGAGTGGCCAGGACATGGCCTTCGACCCGGCAGCCGAAGCGGATGACGACAGCGCCTTCCAGTCGCCAGCGCATTATCTGGAAGACCACCGCTACGACCCGGCTGTGCAGCTGGAGGACGCCGACTGGAGCGACAACTCCACCAGCAACCTGCACGAAGCACTGCAAGGCCTGGATGATCGTAGCCGCGATATTCTCTACCAGCGCTGGTTGGCGGAAGAAAAGGCCACGTTGCATGAGCTGGCTGACAAGTACAGCGTGTCGGCTGAGCGTATTCGCCAGCTGGAGAAGAATGCGATGAACAAGGTCAAGGCGCTGATCACCATCTGATCAAGCCTGGCTGCATTGAAAAGCCGCTGACCCGAGAGGGTGAGCGGCTTTTTTATTGAGGCTCATGGCCTGCGCGAGCTGTCCAGTTGCATCAGGTAGCTGGGGCCGCCCAGTTGGCTCATCTGCCGGCGAATCCAGCCTGCCCGGCTGGCCACATAGGCGCTGGGCCGGCTGGCACTCCATTTGATCGGGCTCGGCAGCACGGCGGCCAGCTGAGCGGCCTGCTGGCGGGTCAGTCGGCTGGCATCCACGCCAAAGTGATAACGCGCCGCAGCCTGGGCACCGAACACGCCTTTGCCCCATTCGGCGCTGTTCAGGTAGACCTCGAGAATCCGCTCCTTCGACCAGAACAGTTCGATCAGCGCGGTGAACCAGGCCTCCAGACCCTTGCGGAAATAGCTGCGACCCGACCACAGGAAGAGGTTCTTGGCCACCTGCTGAGTCAGGGTACTGGCACCACGAATGCTGCCGCCACGCTCGTTGTACGCCAGCGCCGCCTGAATGGCCGGAATGTCGAAGCCCCAATGGCTGGCGAACTTCTGGTCTTCCCCGGCGATGACCGCCACCTTGAGCTCGTCGGAGATGTTTTCCCACGGTTCCCAGTCGCGTTGCATGTCGATCGGTTCGCCACTCACCCATGATTGCACCTTGCGCTCGAGCATCAAGGCCGTGCCAGGCGGTGGTACCCAGCGAAACACCAGCACCAGCACGATGCTGCCAGCAGCGAACCAGAGCAGGGCGCGGGCGAGGCGGCGGAGAATGGATGACAGCATGGCAATGGCTTGGCCGGACCGGTGGAACGGGCCATTATACAGACCCGATACCAGGAGTCGTCCCATGCTTCGCAGCTTCCTCATGCTCGCCGCCTTCTTCGGCTTTACCGGCGTCGCCTTGGGCGCGTTCGCCGCACATGGGCTGAAGAACCGCCTGACGGCCGATTACCTGGCCATATTCCACACGGGAGTGACCTATCAGCTGGTGCATGCCTTGGCGATCTTCGGTGTCGCCGTGCTGTCGGCGCACCTGCCTGGGCGCCTGGTCGGCTGGGCCGGCGGTCTGTTCGCCCTGGGGATCGTGCTGTTCTCCGGTAGCCTGTACCTGCTGACTCTCAGCGGCCTGGGCAAATTGGGCATCATCACTCCCATCGGCGGCCTGTGCTTCCTCGCCGGTTGGCTGTGCCTGGGCCTGGCTGCCTGGCGCCTGGGCTGACCAATCGGTCCAGAATCGCGACTAATGGCGTGCAGTGCCCTTGGGTTCATGCGTGGATCGGCGCTAGAATGCGGGCCCCAAAGAACAATGGTGACCGTGCGCATGCGCATTCAACTGAACGGTGAACCTTACGAATTGCCCGCTGGCGAAAGCGTCGCGGCCCTGCTGACCCGCCTGGAACTGACCGGGCGCCGGGTAGCGGTGGAACTCAACCTGGATATCGTGCCGCGTAGCCAGCACGACAGCACGCAGCTGAACGAAGGCGACCAGGTCGAAGTGGTCCACGCCATCGGTGGCGGCTGAGCCCGGCCCGGCGATTCACCTGCAAGCCCAGCAATCTTTTCCCGAGGAACAACGATGAGCAACGTTCGTAGCGACAAGCCTTTCATCCTGGCCGGGCGCACTTTCCAGTCGCGCCTGCTGGTCGGCACCGGCAAGTACCGTGACATGGAAGAAACCCGTCTGGCCACCGAGGCCTCGGGTGCCGAGATCGTCACCGTGGCCGTGCGCCGGACCAACCTTGGCCAGAATGCGGGCGAGCCGAACCTGCTCGACGTGCTATCGCCCGACAAGTACACCATCCTGCCAAACACCGCAGGTTGCTTTGACGCTGTCGAGGCGGTGCGTACCTGCCGCCTGGCCCGCGAGCTGCTCGATGGCCACAAGTCCCACGAGTCGCGCACCCTGGTGAAGCTGGAAGTGCTGGCCGACCAGAAAACCCTGTTCCCCAACGTGATCGAAACCCTCAAGGCCGCCGAAGTGCTGGTCAAAGACGGCTTCGACGTGATGGTTTACACCAGTGACGACCCGATCATCGCCCGCCAGCTGGCCGAAGCCGGCTGCATCGCGGTGATGCCGCTGGCCGGCCTGATCGGCACTGGCCTGGGCATCTGCAACCCGTACAACCTGCAGATCATCCTGGAAGAGTCCAAGGTGCCGGTGCTGGTTGACGCGGGTGTCGGTACCGCCTCCGATGCCACCATCGCCATGGAAATGGGTTGTGAAGCCGTGCTAATGAACTCGGCCATCGCCCACGCCCAGCAGCCGGTGCTGATGGCCGAGGCCATGAAGCACGCCATTCTCGCTGGCCGCATGGCCTACCTGGCCGGCCGTATGCCGAAAAAACTTTATGCCAGCGCCTCTTCGCCGCTGGATGGTCTGATCAAGTAAGAGCCCCTGATGACTGACTCGCAAGATACGCCGATCTCCGCCGACGGCGACCAGCGCCCACACCGCCGCATCAAGAGCTTCGTGATGCGCGCCGGGCGCATGACCGAAGGCCAGCAACGCGGCCTCGACCAGGGCGGCCCTCAGTTCATCCTGCCGCTGGCCGACAGCCCGGTGGACTACGACCAGGTGTTCGGCCGTTTGGCGCCGCGTACCCTGGAGATCGGCTTCGGCATGGGCCATTCCCTACTGGAAATGGCCGCTGCCGCGCCTGAACAGGACTTCATCGGTGTCGAAGTGCACCGTCCGGGTGTTGGCGCGCTGCTCAACGGCGTGCTGACCCAGGGCCTGAAGAACCTGCGGGTGTACGACTGCGATGCGATTGAAGTGCTCAACCGCTGCGTGGCCGACAACAGCCTCGACCGCCTGATGCTGTTCTTCCCCGACCCGTGGCACAAGGCGCGTCACCACAAGCGCCGTATCGTCCAGCTGGAGTTCGCCGAACTGGTACGTCGCAAGCTCAAGCCCGGTGGTGTGTTCCACATGGCCACCGACTGGGAGCCGTATGCCGAGTACATGCTGGAAGTGATGAGCGCCGCCCCGGGCTATCGCAACCGTGCTGAAGACGGTACCTACGTGCCACGCCCGGAAGAGCGCCCGATCACCAAGTTCGAACGCCGCGGCGAGCGGCTGGGGCATGGGGTGTGGGATTTGAAGTTCGAGAAGGTGGATTGATTGGCGGATTGAGCCTTTCGATACGCTGAGGCTTGTAGAAATGCAGGCGAAAAAAACCGCTCTGAGAAGAGCGGTTTTTTTATGGGAGCGACAGGACTGAGTATCCTTCGCTCTGGGTTTCACTGAAAACCCACACCGTTGAATCGATCTTAAGCAGCCATGGATGCCGCGTCAATGATCAGAAATATTCGGCATCACGTGTGTCAGAGCAATTAACAGCCTCGGTCCGGTGTTCCAAGTATGATTGCGCTGCTCCAGTGTGAATCAATTCAGTGATGGGCCGGGTAAGAAAGAATTCTGCATTCGGCCCCTTTGACACGACCTGAGAACCGTGCCGGTGATTTGATTCGAAGGGCCATCCACCTGGCCACTTCACTGAAAATTCACACCGTTTTCGAAGGCATCGAAGCGCCGGTTAGATGCTGGAAGATTGGCCCGCCAACACGGAGGCCAAGGCATATGAAGCGTTTGCTTGATGCGCTGAGCCGCGTCTGGAAGCTCATCCGGATCTTGACTGTGCTCAAGACCGTTCGAGACTTCATGCGTGATCACTTCGATGACGCCCAGTAAGGGCTAGTCAGGTGGTAGGGCTGCCCCGGTTCCCCGGGGCAGCTTTTAGCAGGCTCACCCGCGGCGGTCAGCCACCACACCAATCAACACCAGCACCACCAACAACACCGGCGCCAGCGCGTAGTTGTTGAACTGCCCCAACCCCTTCACCACCCACGGCGTGGCATAGATCAGCGCCGCTCCACTGCCGATCATCACCAGGGCAGCCATCACCGGCACCCGTAGCGCGCCCGCCAGGGCACCCAGACGCTGGTCCACCCAGCCTTTGATAGCGGTGCCGAACAGCACCAGCAGGCAGCCTACCAGGGCCAGGGAAATCTCAGACAGATTGCTGCGGCTCCAGCGCGAAACCGTGGCGAGCAGATCAAGTACCAGATCCATGGGTCATCCTTAGGTCAAGAAATACTGCAGCAAGTCATTGAGGAACAGCTGGCCGCGCGGCGTGGCCACCAGTCGATCCGGTTCGACCTGCAAAAGGCCCTTTTGTTCGGCTGCGCGGCGGGCTTCGGCCAGCTGCGCCAGGGGCAGCCCGGTGCGCTGGGTGAACAGCTCGGCTTCAACGCCATCGGTGAGGCGCAGGGCGTTCATCAGGAACTCGAACGGCAGCTCGTCCACCGGCAACAGCTTTTCGCCGGCCTTGAACGGTTTGGCCAGGTTCAGGTAGTCCTTCGGCAGGCGGGTCTTCCAGGTACGCAGGATTCGGCCATCGACAAAGGTCAGCTTGCCGTGGGCGCCGGCACCGATGCCGATGAAGTCACCGAAGCGCCAGTAGTTGAGGTTGTGTCTGGCGGCACGGTCAGCCTGGGCATAAGCCGAAACTTCATACTGCTTGAAACCGTTGGCCGCCATCAGCGCCTGGCCGGCTTCCTGGATGTCCCAGAGGATATCGTCTTCTGGCAGCTCCGGCGGCTGGTTCCAGAACACCGTGTTCGGCTCGACGGTCAGCTGGTACCACGATAGATGAGTCGGCCCGAGGTCGATGGCCTGGCGCAGATCACCCAGAGCGTCGTCCAGCGACTGGTCGGGCAGGCCGTGCATCAGGTCCATGTTGAAGTTGTCGAAGCCGGCCGCACGCGCCATGCCCGCGGCGCGGATCGCTTCATCGCCATTGTGGATACGCCCCAGCGCTTCCAGTTTGGCAGGCTGAAAGCTCTGCACGCCGATGGACAGGCGGTTGATGCCGGTCTGCCGGTAGGCCTTGAACTTCTCCTGCTCGAAGGTGCCTGGGTTGGCCTCTAGCGTGATCTCGATGTCTGCCGCGAACGGGATGCGATGCTCCACGCCACGCAGCAGACGCCCCAGGGCATTGGCACTGAACAGGCTTGGCGTACCGCCGCCGAAGAAGATCGACGACAAGGGCCGGCCCTGCACAGCGGCCAGTTCCAGGTCGAGGTCGGTCAACAGGGCGTCGACGTAGGCCTCTTCCGGCAGCTCAGGCCCGGCGGCGTGGGAGTTGAAGTCGCAGTAAGGGCATTTGCGTACACACCACGGGATGTGGATGTACAGCGCCAGCGGCGGCAGGCTGGTGAGCGCCACCGCGCCAGCTTGGGACAGCGTTGCGATCATGCCAGGCCCAGACGTTGACGCAGCAAGGCCATGGCGCGAGCGCGGTGGCTGAGCTGATTCTTATCCACAGGGGCGAGGTCAGCGCTGGAACACTTACGCTCGGGTACCCAGAACAGCGGGTCGTAGCCGAAACCGTGCTCGCCGCTGGCTTCGAACAGGATGCTGCCGTGCCACAGGCCTTCGCAAAGGATCGGCAGCGGGTCATCGGCGTGGCGCACCAGGGCCAACACGCAGACGAACTGGGCGCCGCGCTGCTCAGGCGGCACGTCCTTCAGGGCTTCGAGCAGTTTGGCGTTGTTCGCCGCGTCACCCTTGCCATCGGCATAGCGCGCCGAATAGATGCCTGGCGCGCCACCGAGGAAGTCCACGGCCAGGCCGGAATCGTCGGCCAAGGCTGGCAGGCCGGAGATGCGTGCAGCGTTGCGGGCCTTGAGGATGGCATTCTCGACGAACGACAGGCCGGTCTCTTCGGGCTCTACCTGGCTGAACTCACCGATCGAGCGCAGCTGTACGGACTGGCCGAGCATGGCCTGGAGTTCCTTGAGTTTGCCGGCGTTGTGGCTGGCCAATACGAGTTGCTGGAAATTCATCATTCGCCTGGGAACACTTCCTGGTTGAAACTGAGTTGATGGCTGACCCCGCCGGTTTCGACGTTGAGTTCGAAGGTCAGGGTCTCGGCCTGCTCGATCTTGAACTGGGCGATGTAGTACACCGCACCCTGGTCGGTTATCTGCTTGAACGACAGCGGGCTGGTACGCCCGGTCAGGTCCTTCACCGTGCCGCTGACCACCGCCATGGCGGGCTTGTCGGCCTTGAGCACGGCGATGTTGAGCACGCCTTGGTTCTTGCTGCGGTTGAGCCCGGTGGCAGCGGCGATGTCAGGTTGCAGCATGCTCGAGGTGAAGGCGCTGTAGTGCACCGTCACGTCGCCGAAAACTTCCTTGCGCTCGGGTCGGGCGGCATCGGCCGCCATCACTGGCAGGGCCAGGCACAGGCAGATCAGGAACAGGGCTAG
Organism: Pseudomonas sp. SMN11; assembly: GCF_052041945.1. Classification (NCBI taxonomy): domain Bacteria; kingdom Pseudomonadati; phylum Pseudomonadota; class Gammaproteobacteria; order Pseudomonadales; family Pseudomonadaceae; genus Pseudomonas; species Pseudomonas sp. SMN11. The sequence goes on from NZ_JBKGGW010000004.1 coordinate 85,489, forward strand.
GCGACGCATGGTGCGAGTCCTCCGGTGGGCGTCAGACCGCCAGTTGATGCTCCTGCAGGCCCGGGCTGCTGACGCGATAGATGCCGATTTCACCTAGAAGATTAGGCCAAAGCCGCCCACCCCACCCGTTACGGTGCAAGTGGTCGACGGCCAGGCGGTCGAGGACCTTGGCGCGGCGCTCATGGCACAGCTCTTCGAAGTCGGCAAAGGTGCAGAAGTGGATGTTCGGCGTGTTGTACCAGGTGTACGGCATGAAGTCCGAAACCGGCATGCGACCCTTGGTGGCCAGGTACCAGCGGCAGCGCCAGTGGCCGAAGTTGGGGAAGGTGATGATGCACTGACGGCCCACCCGCAGCATCTCGTCGAGGATGCGATCAGGGTACTCCACGGCCTGCAGGGCCTGGGTCATGATCACCACGTCGAAGCTGTTGCTGGCAAAGTTGCCCAGGCCCTTGTCGAGATCCTGCTCGATGACGTTGACGCCCTTGGCCACGCAGGCGGCGATGTTGTCGGGGTCGATCTCCAGGCCATAGCCGGTGACGTGCTTGCGGTCACGCAGCGAAGCCAGCAGCTCGCCACTGCCGCAGCCCAGGTCGAGTACCCGGCTGCCGGCGGGAATCCAGTCGTGGATGATTTCCAGATCGGCTCTCATGCTGTCCTCAGATGGCGATGCGGTTCATGTAGTTCGCGAAACCCTGCATGTAGCGAGGTGTTGGGATCAGGAAAGCATCGTGGCCATAAGGCGAGTCGATCTCCAGATAACAGACGTTCTTGCGTGCCGCCATGAGGGCGTCGACGATCTCCCGCGAGCGGGCAGGGGAGAAGCGCCAGTCGGTGGTGAACGACATGATGCAGTAATCCGCCTTGACGTGGGCCAGGGTCGCGGCCAGGTCGCCGCCATTGGCTGCGGCCGGGTCGAAGTAGTCCAGGGCCTTGGTCATCAGCAGGTAGGTGTTGGCGTCGAAACGGCCGGAGAATTCTTCACCCTGATAGCGCAGGTAGCTCTCGACCTGGAATTCGACACTGTGGAAGTCGTAGTTGAGCTTGTCGCTCTTCAGCTCACGGCCGAATTTTTCGCCCATCGAGTCGTCGGACAGGTAAGTGATGTGGCCGACCATGCGCGCCAGCATCAGGCCGCGCTTGGGGATCACGCCCTGGTCCTGGAACGAGCCGCCGTGGAACTCGGGGTCGGTGAGGATGGCCTGACGCGCCACTTCGTTGAAGGCGATGTTCTGCGCCGACAGCTTGGGTGCCGAGGCGATGTCCACACAGTGGCGCACGCGATCGGGGTAGGTCATGGTCCACTGCAGGGCCTGCATGCCGCCTAGGCTGCCACCGACGATAGCCGCCCACTGCTGGATGCCCAGGCGATCGGCCAGGCGCGCCTGGCTGTGCACCCAGTCTTCCACCGTCAGTACAGGGAACTCGGCGCCATAGGGCTTGCCGGTGGCCGGGTTGATGCTGCTCGGGCCCGTGCTGCCATTGCAGCCACCCAGGTTGTTCAGGCTGACCACGAAGAAGCGGTTGGTATCGATTGGCTTGCCGGGGCCGATGCAGCTGTCCCACCAGCCCGGCTTGCGGTCGGTGGCGGCATGGTAGCCAGCGGCATGGTGATGGCCGGACAGGGCATGGCAGATCAGCACGGCATTGCTCGCGCTGGCGTTCAGGGCGCCATAGGTCTCATAGACCAGCTCGTAGCTGTTCAGCGAACGGCCGCAAGCCAGGGCCAGCGGTTCATCGAACCGGGCAATTTGCGGTGTAACCAGACCGACGGAATCTTCGGGAAGGACAGTGGACATCGACCCTGCTCACGCTTGACGGAGGCGTAAGTCTAAAGAGCGCTACCCCCAGCGGCAAGCAAAGGCTTGCCGCTGGGTGCGCATAGGGTCAGATCATTCGCCACAGTTCCTGTGGCATGCCGGCATAGGCGGCCAGCGGCGGCATGACGAACGACTGGATCACCTGGATCGCCAGGAAGGCGAAGATCGGCGAGATGTCCATGCCGCCCAGGTTGGGCACAATGCGGCGGAATGGTGCCAGCACCGGTTCGCTGATCTGCCAGGCCAGCTCGGCAGCCGGGTTGTGACTGTTCGGTGCGACCCAGGAAACGATCACCATGACGATCATCGCCACCCAGAAGATCTTCAGAAACAGCGAGGTGATGCCGATGATGGCCCACATCAGCAAGTGCAGGACGTCGCCGAAGGTGCCGTAGGTAACCATCAGCACGAAGCCCATCAGCAGTGCCTGGATGACGATCGCCAACAGCAGCGACGAGGTGTCAAGGCCACCGATGCTGGGGATTACCCGGCGGATCGGCTTGAGCAGTGGCTGGGTCGCGCGCACGGCGAACTGGCTCAGCGGGTTGTAGAAGTTGGCCTTGACCAGTTGCAGCACGAAGCGCAGCAGGACGATCACCAGGTACAGGCTGACCAGGGTTTGCACCACGAAGATCGCGGCGCCGGACAGTGCATTCATCAACAGCTCCTTATTTGCCCAGTTGTTCGGCCAGTTCGGCGGAACGCTTCGACGCCGCTGCCAGCGCCTGCTCGACGATGGCTTCGAAGCCATTGCCCTGGAACGACTTGATCGCCGCTTCGGTGGTGCCGGCTGGCGAGGTGACGCGGCGGCGCAGCTCTGCCGCATCGACATCGCTGGCCACAGCCATGTGCGCGGCTCCCAGGGCGGTTTGCAGGGTCAGTTGCGAGGCGGTTTCGCGTGGCAGGCCCAGTTTTTCGCCGGCAGCGGTCATCGCTTCGATCAACAGGAAGAAGTAGGCCGGGCCGCTGCCAGACACTGCGGTGACGGCGTCCAGTTGTTGTTCCTGCTCCAGCCACAGGGCAGTGCCGACGGCCGACAGTAGCTGTTCGGCCTGCTGGCGTTGCTCGGCGGACACTTCAGCGGTGGCGTACAGGCCGCTGACGCCCTGGCGCAGCAGCGCTGGCGTGTTGGGCATGCAGCGCACTACCGGGCGGGCGCCGAGCCAGGTCTGCAGGCTGGCGCAGGTGATGCCTGCGGCGATTGAGACGATCAGCTGGCCAGCTTGCAGGTTCGGCTTCAGCGCCTCGCACACGGGCTTCATGACCTGCGGTTTAACCGCCAGCACGATCACGTCGGCACCGGCAATGGCCTGGGCGTTGTCTTCGAAGGCCTCGATGCCGTGTTCGGCCTGGACGCGGGTGCGGGTCTCGGCGCCGGGGTCGCTGGCACGGATCTGCGCCGCGTCCATGCCCTGGGCACGCAGGCCGCCGATCAGGCTGGCGGCCATGTTGCCGGCGCCGATAAAGGCAATACGTGTCTTGCTCATGTCAGGTCCTTGAGGGAAAGAGTGAGTAAAGCATGGAATCAGACGGGGCCGTAATTGCGAGCGCCGAACAGGGCGGTGCCGATACGTACCCAGGTCGCGCCTTGAGCGATGGCCGCTTCCAGGTCGTGGCTCATGCCCATCGACAGGGTATCCAGGCCAAGGGCAAGGCTTTCCTGACACTGGCGCAGGCTGGCGAAGGCGGCCTCCTGGGCGCTTCGGTCTTCGGTCGGCTCGGGAATCGCCATCAGCCCGCGCAGGCGCAGGTTGGGCAGTGCCGCCACGGCCTTGGCCAGTGCTGGCAGGTCGGCCGGGGCGCAACCGGACTTGCTGTCTTCGCCGCTGACGTTCACCTGCAGGCAGATGTTCAGCGGTGGCAGGCCCGCAGGGCGCTGTTCGGACAGGCGTTGGGCGATCTTCAGGCGGTCCACGGAGTGTACCCAGTCGAAATGTTCGGCAATGGCTTTGGTCTTGTTCGACTGAATGGGGCCGATGAAGTGCCAGATCAAGGGCAGGTCGCGCAGTTCTTCTTGCTTGGCCAGGGCTTCCTGCAGGTAGTTTTCACCGACATCACGCACGCCAGCGGCGTGGATTTCGCGAATGGCGCTGGCCGGTTTGGTCTTGCTCACCGCCAGCAGCTGGACGCTGCCCGGGTCGCGTCCGGCAGCCTGGGCGGCGCTGTGGATGCGGGCGGCGAGGGCGGAGAGGTTGTCTGCTATGGTGGACATGGATCGATGCCGTCGGCTCTGGAGGTCTTCGGCATTCTACCTGCTTGATGGCTATTGGGGAGTCTCATGGACGTGACCGACCTGTTGGCCCGGGCCGTGGAGGCAGGGGCAAGCGACCTGCACCTGGCTGTGGGCGAGATACCGATGCTACGCGTGGATGGCGAGCTGCGGCGCATGACGCTGCCGAGCGTGACGCCAGCAGCCTTGAGCGACGCACTGGCGCCGCTGCTCGACGAGAACCAGTGCCAGCAATGGTTGCAGGGCGATGAGCTGGATCTGGTATTGGAACTGGCATCGCTGGGGCGTTTTCGTCTCAACCTGTTTCGGCAGCTGAACGGCCTGGCAGCAACGCTTCGCCTGATTCCGAAACGTATTGCCAGTGTCGATGAGCTCGAGCTCGCAGAAGTGTTTCAAGCCGTTGCGCAGCATACGGATGGGCTGGTGCTGGTGGGCGGTCCGACCGGTAGCGGCAAGTCGAGCACCCTGGCGGCACTGATCGACCGGCTCAACCGTGAGCGGGCGCTGCATGTCATCACCCTCGAAGACCCTGTTGAAGTTATCCACAGCAGCCAGCGCAGCCTGGTCAATCAGCGAGAGATCGGCCGGCATTGTCGTGACTTCGCCCAAGGGCTGCGCAGCGCCCTGCGTCAGGACCCGGATGTGATCATGATTGGTGAACTGCGCGACCTGGAGACCATCCGCCTGGCGTTGCGCGCCGCGGAGACCGGGCATCTGGTGCTGGCCACGGTGCATACGCGGTCGGCGGCCAGCAGCATTGACCGGCTGGTTGAGGTGTTTGCGGCAGAGGAGAAACCGCTGGTGCGGGCGATGCTGGCGGAGTCGTTGCGCCTGGTGGTGGCGCAGGTGCTGGTCAAGCGTGTGGGCGGCGGCCGGGTGGCGGCGCGAGAAGTACTGGTGGCGACGCCTGCGGTACGCAACCTGGTGCGTGAGGGGCGGATGGCACAGTTGTGTTCGGTGATGCAGGCCGGGGCGGCGGAGGGGATGCGGACGATGGAGGGGGCGATGCGGGGGCTGAGGGAGAAGGGGCTGATCAGCAATCTGTAGTGCTTGTTACGACCTCTTCGCGGGGTTTTTTGTCCGCGAAGAGGCTGGAACAGGAAAGCGCCGATGGGATCAGCGCTTGGCCAGGCTCAGCTGTGGCTGCTCTTTCGGCAGCACCCGCTTGGCAACCACATAGTGCTGCTGCCAGTAAGGCTTGCTCAGGTTGTCGATACTCACCCGCTTGCCGGTGCGCGGCGCATGGATGAAGCGGTCGTTACCCAGGTAGATGGCAACGTGATTGACCCGACGGCTCTTGATGTTGAAGAAAATCAGATCGCCTGGCTTGAGGTCACTCTTGGCCACTTTCACGCCGTGGCCCTGGGCCATGGCATTGGACGTACGCGGCAAGTCGACGTCTGCCACGTCGTTGAACGCATACTTGACCAGCCCGCTGCAGTCGAACCCTTTTTTCGGGTTGCTGCCGCCCCAAACATAAGGGGTACCGAGCACGTTGACCGCACGGCTGAGCACATCGCTGCTCTGCTTCGGCGACATCGCCGCAACGGCAGGCAAGTTGTGGCCTTTGCCCGTATGGTTCGAGCGTGCCTGCAGCGTGGTCTGCTTGACCGGTGCGTGTTTCACCGAGGCGTTGCTGGTGTAACCGGTGAAACCATTGGGAAGACGTTGCTCACGATTGGTGGCGTGGGCGGCCAGGGGCAATAATAGGCAGAGGGTCAGCCATGTCTTGAATAAAGGCGGCATAGATGAAGCTCTTATGAATGTTATGTGTGTGTTGGCGCGCAACTTTATAACAGCTTTTTGCTCAATTTCAGGGCCGTTGGTCGATTGTCATGCTGCCGTACGTCGGGCTGCGATGAAAAAGTCACATTTTCCTTTAGAAAATTTTCGGATAACCCACGAGGGCTATGAATGAACAGTTATCAGCAAGGGGCGCCGTATCACGACACCCACAGCAAGGTCATCGGCTACCTGTTGTGGATATTCGGCTTTACCGGCTCGCACCGTTTCTACTACGGCAAGCCGATCACCGGGACCATCTGGTTCTTCACCTTGGGCCTGCTCGGCATCGGCTGGCTGATCGACCTGTTCCTGATTCCGTCGATGGACCGTGAGGCGGACATGCGTTTCCAGTCTGGCCGTATCGACTACAACATCGCCTGGATCCTGCTGACCTTCCTGGGCATTTTTGGTGTGCACCGCCTGTACCAGGGCAAGTGGATCTCGGCGATCATCTACTTCTTCACCGGCGGCCTGTTCCTGATTGGTGTGCTGTACGACTTCTGGACCTTGAACGGCCAGATTTCCGAAGCCAACGCCCGCAGCCGATAGGGCGGCAGTCGCCCACAAAAAAGGCCTTGTCGCGCTGTGCGGCAAGGCCTTTTTCGTTACTGACGGGTCTGTCGCTGCTGCAGCAGCAGGTTGCTGAACCCGGCCCCCGCCAGCTGTTTCTGCGCCACGGTCAGTTGCTCGCGGTTGCTGAACGGCCCGACCAGTACACGGTACCAGGTCTCTTCCTTGACGGTACCCGACTCGACCTTGACCACCTGGCCAAGCAGGATGATCTGCGCGCGGACCTTGTCGGCGTCGGCCTGCTTGCGGAACGAGCCAGCCTGCAGGAAGTACTGCGTGGTCGCTGCCGGCTTGATCACCGGTGGTGCGGGTGGCGGTGTCTGACCCAGCAGTGCGGCCTGGGCGCGGGCGGTGTCGATTTTCGCCGCTTCAGCCGGCGTCACCGGGGTTACCGGCTGCGCAGGTACTGGCGGGGTCTTCTCCGGCACGGCCTCAGGCGGCACGATCACCTCGGATTCCGGCAGCAGGGTGTAGAAGTCGTACTTCGGCTTCACCGGTGGCTGTGGCGTTGCAGCGGTGGTCGACTTGCTGGCCTCGGCCACCTTCTCCGGCTTCTGCTGCTCGGGTTTGGTGCGCTTGATGTCACCACCACCGGGTTCGAGCTTCATCAGGAAAACGATGAACGCACCGACCGTCAGGCCGACCGCCAGCCATACCCAGCCGGGAATTGGCTGTTTGGCTGGGGCCGTCTGACGGCTGGCGCCGCGTTTGGGAGCTGGTTTTTTCTTGGCAGCCAACTTACATGCGCTCCAGGGTTTCCAGGCCGAGCAGCTCCAGACCTTGCTTTAGGGTGCGGCCGGTCAGGGCAGCCAGGCGCAGGCGGCTCTGCTGCTGTTCCGGCGTTTCGGCGGCGAGGATCGGGCAGTTCTCGTAGAAGCTCGAGAACAGGCCGGCGAGGTCATACAGGTAGCTGCACAGTACGTGCGGGGTACCCTTGTCGGCGACGCTGTTGAGGATTTCGCCAAACTGGGCCAGGCGCGCGGCCAGGTCCTGTTCGTGAGCGGCCTGCAGCACGATGTTGCCGTCGACTTCGTCGAAGCCCTTGCCCAGCTTGCGGAACACACCTGCCACGCGTGTGTAGGCATACAGCAGGTAAGGCGCGGTGTTGCCTTCGAAGTTGAGCATCAGTTCGAAGTTGAAGCTGTAGTCGCTGGTGCGGTGCTTGGACAGGTCGGCGTATTTCACCGCGCCAATACCCACCACTTCAGCGATGTGGCGCAGTTCGTCTTCGGCCAGGCTCGGGTTCTTTTCCTTGACCAGTGCGTAGGCTCGCTCCTTGGCCTCGGTGAGCAGGTCGATCAGCTTCACGGTGCCGCCGTCGCGGGTCTTGAACGGGCGGCCGTCGGCGCCGTTCATGGTGCCGAAGCCCATGTGCTCCATCTGCATCGGGTGGCCGACGAAGCCAGCGCGGCGGGCGACTTCGAATACCTGGTTGAAGTGCAGGGCCTGGCGCTGGTCGACGAAGTACAGGGCGCGGTCGGCCTTGAGCACGTTGCTGCGGTAGCGCACGGCGGCCAGGTCGGTGGTGGCGTACAGGTAGCCGCCGTCAGCCTTTTGCACGATCACTGGCAGCGGGTCGCCGTCGCTGTTCTTGAATTCGTCGAGGAACACGCATTGAGCGCCTTGGCTTTCGACCAGCAGGCCCTTGGCCTTGAGGTCGGCCACCACGTTGGCCAGGTCGTCGTTGTAGGCGCTTTCGCCCATCACGTCGGCCATGGTCAGTTTGACGTTGAGCAGTTCGTAGGTCTTCTGGCAGTGCGACAGCGAAATGTCCTTGAAGCGCGTCCACAGGGCCATGCACTCCGGGTCGCCGGCCTGCAGCTTGACTACAAGGCCGCGGGCGCGGGTGGCGAACTCTTCGGACTCGTCAAAGCGCTTCTTGGCGGCGCGGTAGAAGTTTTCCAGGTCCGACAGCTCGTCGCTGGTGATCGGGTTTTCTTCCAGGTAGGCCAGCAGCATGCCGAACTGGGTGCCCCAATCGCCTACGTGGTTCTGGCGGATCACCTCGTCACCGAGGAACTCCAGCACGCGGGCGACGCTGTCGCCGATGATGGTCGAACGCAGGTGGCCGACGTGCATCTCCTTGGCCAGGTTCGGTGCCGACATGTCGATCACCACCTTCTGCGCAGGGCCGGCCTTGCGTGCGCCCAGGTGGGCGTCGGCCAGGGCAGCGTCCAGGCGGTTGGCCAGGGCGTCGGTGTTCTGGAAGAAGTTCAGGAAACCTGGGCCGGCGATCTCGACCTTGCTGATGTCGGCGGTGGCCGGCAGGGCGTTGATCAGTTTTTCGGCCAGGTCGCGCGGCTTCATGCCGGCCGGCTTGGCCAGCATCATGGCGATGTTGCTGGCGAAGTCGCCGTGGGTCTTGTCCCGGGCGTTTTCCACCTGGATCGCCGGCGAGAGCCCTTCAGGCAGCACACCGTCGGTGACGAGTTGGGTGAGGGCTTGCTGGATCAGCTGGCGAATGGTGTCTTTCATGGGGATCTCTTTTCGACCGCAAGCGCGGTGGAGCGCCTGGATGCGCAGGTGGAAAAACTGGGCATTATCCGTTGCCGGGGGCGGGTTGCCAACCTTTGGGGCAGAAGCTTAATAAAGGTCGACCGGGTCGACATCCAGCGACCAGCGTACCTGGCGCCCGCTCGGCAGTTGCTCCAACACTAGCAACCAGGCGCTGATCAGTCGATGCAAGGGTGCCCGGCTGTTGGCCTGAATCAATAGTTGCGCCCTGAAACGCCCGGCGCGGCGCTCCATTGGCGCAGGCACCGGCCCCAGCAGTTCGATGCCGGGCAGGCGCTGTTCGGCGACCAGGCGTTCGGCAGCGGCGCAGGCTTCGTCGAGGAAGCTTTCGGCCTGGCCGGGCTTGTGAGCTTCGGCGCGCAGCAGGGCAAGGTGAGAGAACGGTGGCAGCCCGGCATTGCGGCGTTCGTCCAGGGCCTGTTCGGCAAAGGCGAAGTAACCTTGTTCGGTCAGTTGCACCAGCAGCGGGTGATCGGCCAGGTGCGTCTGGATGATCACCTTGCCGGGCTCTTCGGCACGCCCGGCCCGGCCGGCCACCTGGACGATCAGCTGGGCCATGCGCTCGCTGGCGCGGAAATCGCCGGAGAAGAGCCCGCCGTCGGCATCGAGAATGGCGACCAGGGTCACCCGTGGGAAGTGGTGACCTTTGGCCAGCATCTGGGTGCCCACCAGAATGCTTGGCTGGCCGCGCTGGATGGTGGTGAACAAGGTGTGCATGGCGTCCTTGCGCGCCGTGCTGTCGCGGTCCACGCGCAGGATCGGGTAATCCGGGAAGATCACTTTCAAACGTTCTTCGGCGCGTTCGGTACCGGCGCCAACGGGCCGCAAATCGACGTGGTTGCACTGCGGACACTGGTGCGGCAGGCGCTCGTCGTAGCCACAGTGGTGGCAACGCAGCACGCCAGAGCGCTGGTGCACGGTCATGCGGGCATCGCAACGGGGGCATTCTGACAGCCAGCCGCAGTCATGGCACAGCAAGGTCGGGGCAAAGCCACGGCGGTTGAGGAACACCAGGACTTGCTGGCCGGCCTCCAGGGTTTGGCGGATGGCCTGCTGCAACGGGCCACTGATACCGCTGTCCAGCGGCAGGCTTTTCACATCCAGGCGCAACATGCGTGGTGGGCGGGCGCCACCTGCGCGCTGGTTCATGCGCAGCAGCCGATAGCGGCCGGTGAGTGCGTTGTGCAGGGTTTCCAGCGAGGGTGTGGCGGAACCGAGCAGGATCGGGATGTTTTCCTGGTGGGCACGTACCAGCGCGAGGTCGCGGGCGTGGTAGCGCAGGCCCTCCTGTTGCTTGTAGGAACCGTCGTGCTCTTCGTCGATGATGATCAGGCCGGGGTTTTTCATTGGCGTGAACAGCGCCGAACGCGTGCCGATGATGATATCGGCCTCGCCGTCGCGGGCGGCCAGCCAGGCATCGAGGCGCTCGCGGTCGTTCACGGCCGAATGCAGCAGGGCGATGCGGGCGTTGAAACGCTGTTCGAAGCGCGCCAGGGTCTGTGGGCCGAGGTTGATCTCGGGGATCAGCACCAGCGCCTGCTTGCCGGCCTCCAGGGTTTCACGAATCAGTTGCAGGTACACCTCTGTCTTGCCGCTGCCGGTAACACCGGCCAGCAGGAAGGCGCCAAAACCGCCAAAGCCCTCGCGCACGGCGTCGAAGGCCTCGCGCTGTTCTTCATTGAGCGGTAGTTCCGGCTGTGCCAGCCAGTGTTCGTGGCGGTGCGTCGGCAGGTGGCGGCGCACTTCCAGCTGAACCAGCTCCTTGGCCAGCAGCAGGTCGAGGCTGTCCTTGTTCAGGTTGAGCTTGCTCAGCAGGCTGTGCGCCACGCCGTGCGGGTGCTGGGCCAGGGTCTTGAGGGCGTCGCGCTGGCGCGGGGCGCGGGCGATACGCGGGTCTTCCAGGCGTGCGCCAGGCGCCACGTGCCAGAAGCGCTCCTGGCGCATTTCGGCAGGTTCGCCCTGGCGCAGCAGCGTGGGCAACGCCCAGCTCAAGGTGTCGCCGAGGCTGTGCTGGTAGTACTGGGCAGTCCACAGGCACAGCTTGAACAGCGCTGCCGGGATCGGTGAAACCGGGTCGAGCAAGGCGCTGGCGGGCTTGAGCTTGTCGGCCGGCACTTCGCTCTGCTCGCATACCTCCACCAGCACACCGATCATTTCGCGGCGGCCGAAAGGGACGCGGATGCGCATGCCGGGGGTCAGCACCTGGCGCGCCATGCTTGCAGGCGCCTTGTAGTCGAAAAGGCGGCGCAACGGGGAGGGCAGGGCAAGGCGCAGGATGACGTCGGACACGCGGCAGGTCTCAGAGGGTGTTTCAAAGACTGGCGAGCCTAGCAGACGACGGTCGGTGCAAGCGACAACTTGCGTTGGCGCGGTGCTCTGGTATTATTCGCCGCCTAATTACGTGCGGTATTCAACAATAGGTGTTGGGTGGCGGCACGCAGCTCGAGGAAGTGACCATGAAAGAAGGTATCCACCCGAACTACGAAGTAGTTGCAGTCACCTGCAGCTGCGGTAACAAGTTCGAAACTCGTTCGACCCTGGGCAATACCCTGGCGATCGACGTTTGCAACCTGTGCCACCCGTTCTACACCGGTAAGCAGAAAGTCCTGGACACCGGTGGTCGCGTACAGAAGTTCGCCGATCGCTTCGGTATGTTCGGTACCAAGAAGTAATCATGCGCATGGCGAATCCTTCGGGCTTCGCGTTGTTGCTGAAAAAGGCGCCCCTTGTGGGCGCCTTTTTTGTGGGCGCTATCTGGCAGATCCCGGCCCAGGCGTTCTGCCCGCTGCCCGACAAGCCACAACAGGTGGCGGTGCGCCAAGTGGTGGATGGCGACACGCTGCGCCTGACCGACGGTCGCAGTGTGCGCATGATCGGCATCAATGCCCCAGAGATCGGGCGCAAGGGGCGCACCAGTGAATCTTATGCCGAGGCTGCCAGGCAGCGCCTGCAGGCATTAGTCAAGGCCAGTGACGGGCGCGTCGGGCTAGTGCGGGGTGTCGAGGGCAAGGACAAGTACGGCCGCACCCTGGCGCACATCTATGGGCGTAATGGCGACAATCTGGAAGCACGGCTGCTCAGCGAAGGGCTTGGCTATCGCGTAGCGGTTGCGCCCAATGTGCGCCTGGCGGGTTGCCAGCTAGCAGCCGAGCGGGTGGCGCGCGAGGCGCGGGCCGGGCTGTGGCGCAACTCGCCAGTGCGCAGGGCTGCGGATGTCCGGCAATCCGGGTTCGCCATTGTCGCCGGCACCATCCGTGGCATCGAGCGCAATCGTGGCGGTATCTGGCTCGAACTGGATGACGCCGTGGTGTTGCAGATTCCCGCTCGTCTGCAACGCACCTTCCCCAACAGCTTCTTCGCTAACCTCAAGGGACGCCAGGTCGAGGCGCGCGGCTGGGTGCTGGATCGTTCCCGCAAGGGTGGGCTCAAGCCAGGGCAGCGACGCTGGGTGTTGCCGCTGACTGATCCCGGGATGCTGGAGCGTTCTTCAGGCTGAAAAGATGTAGACAGTTCGCTATCAGATTGTACACACTGTGAGTCGAATGCCCCCGTGCGTGATAGCTTAAAGTCGTAGGCCAAAGGCCTTGACACAAGTGACTGACCAGTCTTGTGGCTCCCCGGCTCTTTGCGTATCCTCGGCGGTCCGTCAGAACAGTAAATAGCGGAATGCCCACCATGTCAGACCTGAAAACCGCCGCTCTCGAATACCACGCTCAACCTCGTCCGGGGAAACTGAGCGTCGAGCTCTCCAAGCCCACCGCCACCGCCCGTGATCTCGCCCTGGCCTACAGCCCAGGCGTAGCAGAGCCCGTGCGCGAAATCGGCCGTGATCCTGAGCTGGCCTACAAATACACCGGCAAGGGCAACCTGGTCGCGGTTATTTCCGATGGCACTGCCATCCTCGGTCTGGGTGACCTCGGCCCACTGGCCTCCAAGCCAGTGATGGAAGGCAAGGGCGTTCTGTTCAAGCGTTTCGCCGGTATCGACGTATTCGACATCGAAGTCGACTCGGAAAGCCCGCAGGCTTTCATCGACACCGTCAAGCGCATCTCGATCACCTTCGGTGGCATCAACCTCGAAGACATCAAGGCACCAGAGTGCTTCGAAATCGAACGCACCCTGATCGAGCAGTGCGACATTCCAGTATTCCACGATGACCAGCACGGCACCGCGATCGTCACTGCGGCCGGCATGATCAACGCCCTGGAAATCGCCGGCAAGAAGCTGGAAGACGCCAAGATCGTATGCCTGGGTGCCGGCGCTGCCGCCATCTCCTGCATGAAGCTGCTGGTCAGCATGGGCGCCAAGGTCGAAAACATCTTCATGATCGACCGTAGCGGCGTGATCCACGCTGGCCGCGACGACCTGAACCAGTACAAGGCCCAGTTCGCCCACGCGACCGACAAGCGTACCCTGGCTGACGCCCTGGACGGTGCTGACGTGTTCGTAGGCCTGTCCGGCCCGAACCTGCTGAGCCCGGAAGGCCTGAAGTCGATGGCGGCCAACCCGATCGTGTTCGCCTGCTCGAACCCGGATCCGGAAATCTCCCCAGAGCTGGCGCACGCCACTCGTAGCGACGTGATCATGGCTACCGGTCGTTCCGACTACCCGAACCAGGTCAACAACGTACTGGGCTTCCCGTTCATCTTCCGTGGTGCCCTGGACGTTCGCGCCAAACGCATCAACGAAGAAATGAAGATCGCCGCCGCCATCGCCCTGAAAGACCTGGCCAAGCTGCCAGTGCCGAAGGAAGTCTGCGAGGCCTACGGTGTTGAAGGCCTGGAGTTCGGTCGCGAGTACATCATTCCGAAGCCACTGGACGCTCGCCTGATCACCGTCGTTTCCGACGCTGTGGCCAAGGCTGCCATCGAATCCGGCGTGGCTACCCTGCCGTATCCGAAGCACTACCCGCTGAACAGCGTGGATGAAGTGTTCAACGGCTGAACCCAGCCGTAGTGACACAAAAAAGCCCCGGCTCGCGAGAGCCGGGGCTTTTCTTTGTCTTTTGATTCTTGTGCCGGCCTCTTCGCGGGGCAAGCCCCGCTCCTAAAGGTTAGGCGTGGATCTTGTAGGAGCGGGCTTGACCCGCGAAGAGGGCAGCTCAGGAGTGCGCCGTCAGAACAGGTCCATCGGCGCTGCTTCGTCCGCTGGCAGCGGGCTGCCCGGCGCAGTGCCGTTGCCCAGTTCATCCACCGACGGTGGAGAGTCCTCGGCCTTGAACAGCTCGAAGTAGGCATCTGGCGTACTTGGCGAAGCGGCACGGCCGCTGACCGGGTCCACCCGCAGGCTGAGGATGCCTTCCGGCTCCGCCGGTGCATGGCTTGGCTTGTCCTTCAGTGCCGCACCCATGAAGCTCATCCAGATCGGCAGCGCCGCCGTGCCGCCGTACTCGCGGCGACCGAGGGTCTCCGGCTGGTCGAAGCCGACCCACACGGTGGTCACGTAATCGGCGTTGTAGCCGGAGAACCAGGCGTCCTTGGATTCGTTGGTGGTACCTGTCTTGCCGGCCAGGTCAGTACGGCCCAGGGCCAATGCCCGGCGGCCAGTACCGCGCTTGATTACATCCTGCAGCATGCTGGTGAGGATATAGGTGGTGCGGCCATCGATGATCTGTTCGGCGATAGCAGGCGTTTGCGGTGGTGGGGCGATCTGGCCGAGGGCGGACGGCGCCTCGCCAGGCAGGGACGCGGTGCTGATTGGCTGCTCGGGTGCTGCGAGGCCGGCATGGTCTTCGGCGCCTTGCGGCACGCGCGCCGGGTTGGCGGTGAACAGGGTCTCGCCGCTGCGGCTCTCGATGCGATCGATCAGGTACGGGTTGATCTTGTAGCCGCCGTTGGCAAAGGTGCTCCAGCCCGTGGCGATCTCCATCGGCGTCAGGGTCGCAGTGCCCAGCGCCAGCGAAAGGTTGCGCGGCAGGTCCTGCTTGTTGAAACCGAACTTGGCGATGTAGTCGATGGTACGGTCCACGCCCATGGCCTGCAGCAGGCGGATCGACACCAGGTTGCGCGACTTGTACAGCGCTTCGCGCAGCCGGATCGGGCCGAGGAAGGTGTTGGTGTCGTTCTTGGGTCGCCACTCATTGTTCTGGTACTGGTCGTAGAACACGATCGGCGCATCGTTGACCAGGCTGGAGGCGGTGTAGCCGCTGTCCAGTGCCGCGCTGTAGATGAACGGCTTGAAGCTCGAACCTGGCTGACGCTTGGCCTGCATGGCACGGTTGTAGTTGCTCTGCTCGAACGAGAAGCCGCCGACCAGGGCGCGAATGGCGCCGTTGTACGGGTCGAGGGTGACCAACGCGCTCTGCGCGCCTGGTACCTGGCTGAACTTGAGCTTGCCTTCGTCAAGGCGCTGCAGGCGGATCAGGTCACCGACCTTGGCAACGTCGGCAGGCGACTGCGGCGCACGGCCTTGAGAGTTGGTGTTGATGAACGGGCGTGCCCACTTCATGGTGTCCCAGGCAACGATTTCTTCCTTGCCGTCACGGGTCAGCACCTTGAGGCCGTTTTTCTCGACCTGGGTGACGATGGCCGGCTCCAGCGAACCGAGGTTGCGCTGCTTGCTCAGCTCCTGCAGCCAGGCGGCGTGCGTCTTGCCCGGGAAGCGTGCTTCCGGGCCGCGATAACCGTGACGCTCGTCGTATTCGGTAAGGCCGTTGAGGATGGCTTTGTTGGCCATTTCCTGCATGTCGCTCGGTACGGTGGTGGTGACGCGGAAACCTTCGGTGTAGGCGTCGCTGCCATAGCGACCAACCATTTCAGCGCGGGCCATTTCGGCAACGTAGGGCGCATTCACTTCAGGGGTTGGCACGTGGTAGCTGGCATTCAGCGGCTCGGCCAGGGCGGCCTGATAGCTCGCCTCGTCGATCTTGCCGAGCTTGTACATGCGACCGAGGATCCAGTCACGACGCTCTTTGGCGCGTACCGGGTTGGCCAGCGGGTTGAAGCGTGAAGGTGCCTTGGGCAGGCCGGCGATCATCGCCATCTGCGCCAGGCTCACGTCACGGATCGACTTGCCGTAATACACCTGCGCGGCCGCATCGATACCGTAGGCACGGTTGCCCAGGTAGATCTTGTTGACGTACAGCTCGAGGATCTCGTCCTTGGTCAGCTCACGTTCGATCTGCAAGGCCAGGAGAATCTCGTTGGTCTTGCGCGAGAAGCTGCGCTCGCTGCTGAGGAAGAAATTCTTCGCCACCTGCATGGTGATGGTGCTACCGCCAGTCTGGATATGACCGGTTTTCACCAGTTGGGTCGCGGCACGCATCAGGCTGCTCGGATCGACCCCGTAGTGATTGAGGAAATTGTCGTCCTCGGCTGACAGAAGCGCCTGAATGAACTGTGGTGGAATTTCCGCGAAACGGATCGGCGAGCGGCGCATTTCGCCGAATTCGGCGATCAGCTTGCCATCGCTGCTGTATACCCTCAGGGGAATCTGCAACTGAACGCTTCTGAGCGAATCGACCGACGGCAGGTTGGGACTAAGATACAGAAACGCACCGCTCACACCGAGTACGAGCGCGCAGATGACTGCGACAAAAGACCACCAGAAGAACTTCAGCAGGCGTATCAAGGCTTTTCGGTGTCCAGATTGAGGGGTGAATTGCGCACGGGGCCGGCGGACGAAAAAACGCTGGGCATTATAAGCATTTTTCGCCTCGCCGGGTGACCGGCCAGGCGGCCCGCTGCACCGTCTGGCTGGTCAGGCCCGGCAACGCGGCGGTTCATGGTTGTAACAAGGAAGTCGCTATGCTTGGACGTTTTGGCAAGGATGCCAGTTCACTGTTGGGGGTGGAAATCGCTTCCGACTCCATACGTATTGCACAGTTGCGGCGCCACAGGGGGCGCTACCAGCAGCTGGTCTGGGCTGTCGAGCCCTTTGCGCCTGGCAGTGGCTGGCAGGATCCAGACCGAATCGTCGCGGCCCTGCGCAGCGCTTGTCGGCAGTCTGGCAGTCGCCAGCGCCGGGCTGCCGTGGCACTGCCTGCCTCGCAAGTGATCTGCAAGCTGTGCCAGCTCCCAGTCGGTCAGGCTCCGAGTCAAATGGAGGCACAGCTGCTGGCGGAAGCGGACCGGCTGTTTCCTTTTCCCCTTGAAGACCTGGTGCTGGACTTTCAGGTGCTGGGCGCCTCTTTGCTTCAACCCGATAGCCTGGATGTCCTGGTCGCGGCCAGTCGTCAGAGTGCATTGCAGCCTGTGCAAGCAGCATTCGAAGCGGCAGGTCTGGAGCTGGAGGTTGCGGAAGTGGACAGCATTGCCTTGCGCCGCCTGATGCCAAAGCAAGCCAAAGGCCCGGCAGCACTGCTGCGTATCGAGCCGGGCAGTTCGACGCTGCATGGCTGGCTTGGCGATACGCTGCCTTTGAGGCGGGAATTGCTCCCGGATGTGCTGGCTGACTTGCCCAGTGATGTATTCGCTGAAGGAGCGGGGCCGGAAGAAGTGCTGGTCGTCGGTGCTCCTACGATCGGACGAGGCTTGCACAATCAACTGAGTGAACGTCTCGGCTTGCCGTGCCGGCCATTGCCGCCTGTGGCTGGTGTGGATTGCAGTGAGGACTGCATGGCCTTGGCTTTTGCACTGGCAATGGGGAGTGTGTGCTGATGTTGCGCCTGAATCTGATGCCGTGGCGAGAGCGGCAGCGCCTGGCAGCGCTCCGGCGTTTGCGCCTGATGTTGGTGGGGGCAGCCGTCGTGGCGTTATCTGCGGTGCTGCTGATGGACCAACTGGCTCGGCAGCGAGCTCGACAGCAAGCTGATGCCAATAATGGCCAGCAAGCCGCAATCGACATGCTCGAGGTGCAGATGACCGAGCACGATGGTATCAGGCAGTCCCATGACGCGGTGCGTGCGCAGGCTGCGGCGTTGGCTGAATTGCGCGCTGAGCAGGGGCTGGTGACAGCGGTGTTTGCGGATCTGGAGCGGGCGCTGCCGGAGGGCGTTCAACTACTCAGGCTCGAACTGCAAGGCTCACGGGTGAGCATGGTCGGTGTGGCCGCCTCAGGAGCAGTCGTGGCGCAGCTGATGCGTGAGCTGGAGCGCTCTGCCGTGATGCGTGAACTGGAGCTGAAAAGCCTGAAGAGTCAGCCGGGTGGCGACGAGTTTTTGTTGTTGGCCCGCCTATCGGCGTTCTGGTCGTGAATCTGCTGGAGCCAGGTGCATGGCTTGCCCTCGTCGAGCGCTCGCGTTTTTTTCGCTACGCGCTGCCCTTTGCCATGGGCCTCATCCTGTTTGGGCTCGGCTGTCTGTTTCGCTTGCCGCAATGGCTGCAGCTTCAGGAGGAAGAACTCGCAAGGCAAGTTCGCCTGCTTCAGGCGCATGAAACCAAAGCTGCCGAGGTGCTGGCGCTGACGCAAATGCGCAAGGCCCTCGATGATGAACGGCAACTTTTGCAGGATGCTCGCTGGCGTCTTGCCGGCGGGGCCGACATGAGTGATTTGCTCGACCAGCTGGCGGCCTCGGGGCATGCGCATGGCCTGCACTTCGAGCGACTCGATGTACTTGATGAAATCAAGCAGCCTGGTTACTGGCAGACACCGTTGGACGTGCAGGTAGTTGGACGCTATTCAGGGCTGCGGATGTGGCTGGACGACTGGCTTGGCCAAGATCGTCTGTTGCGTGCCGAGGGGTTGCAGTTGGCAGCTGCCGATGACAGGCCCGGTCTGTTGCGCCTTGGCATTCGCGTGCATGCCTATCAGGCTGACGGAGCAGTGCCCGAGCCATTGTCACTGGCTGATTCACCCGCTCGAGGTGAGGTTCTGCCGGTGGTTCTCGATCCGTTTTCCGCCTGGGCGAAGCGCATTGCGCAGGCAGGGCTTGCCAGCGTCCCGCTGGCGCAGCTGCAGATGGTCGGCAGTCTGCAGCGGGGACAGCAGCGCGAAGCGTTGCTGTTGGCGGCAGGTCGCTTGTATCGCGTGCGTCCCGGTGATCAGCTGGGGCGTGATGGCGGTGTTGTGGTGGAGGTCGGCGAACGGCAGCTGGATGTGCGTGAGCGACTTTTCGTAGGGGGCGTGTGGCGTGAACGCACGGTAATGCTGGCGCTCAGGAAGAGCGTGACAACGGAGGCCACGGAAGGTGATGAAATGGCTGTTGAAGTGGGTAGTGGTGGCGTTGATACCCAGTCAGTGGTGTATCGCGGCGCCTTATCGGGGTGAGCCCATCTCGCTGAACTTTCAGGATGTCGAGGTGCGCTCGGTGCTGCAGGTGCTGGCTGACTACGCCGGGATCAACCTGGTGGCCAGTGATACGGTGCAAGGCAATGTCACCCTGCGGTTGCAGGAGGTCCCCTGGGATCAGGCGCTGGAGCTGGTCCTTCGTAGCAAAGGACTGGCTCGGCGCGAGGAAGGGAATGTGTTGCTGGTGGCGCCAGCTGGCGAGTTGGCCGAGCAATCCCGCGGCACCCGGATCGGGCAAGAGCTGGATGCGCAGTTGCAACCCTTGCGACGTGAGTTGTTGCCGATCCATCACGCCAAGGCTTCCGACCTTGCGGAGCTGCTGCTGGCAACCTTGGCGGATGACGGCATTCTGACCGGTCGTGGCAGCCTGAGCGTCGACGCTCGCACCAACACCCTGGTCGCGCACCAGCCTGTTGACCGCCTTGCCGAGTTGCGGCAGTTGGTCGCTCAGCTTGATGTGCCGGTACAGCAGGTAGAGATCGAGGCGCGCATCGTCGAGGCCAATGTCGACTATGAGAAAGGCCTGGGCGTGCGCTGGGGGCGACAGCTGTACGGGGAAGCGCCGCAATTGGGCAAGGACCTGTTTGTCGACCTGGGCATGGAGCGGGGCGGCGCCAGCATCGGAGTTGGCCTGTTGCGTGGCGGCGTGCTGCTGGATCTGGAGCTCAGCGCCATGGAAAAGAGCGGCAACGGCGAAATCATCTCCCAGCCCAAGGTGGTCACGGCCGACAAGGAAACCGCCAGGATTCTCAAGGGCACCGAGGTGCCTTATCAGGAAACCAGCAAGAGTGGCGCCACCTCGGTGGCCTTTCGCGAGGCCTCGCTGTCGCTGGAGGTCACGCCACAGATCACTCCGGACGGCAAGGTGATCATGACGGTCAAGGTGACCAAGGACGAGCCTGACTTCGTCAATGCCCTGAACGACGTGCCGCCGATTCGCAAGAACGAGGTCAATGCCAAGGTCCGCGTGGCGGACGGTGAAACCATCGTCATCGGTGGCGTCTACTCGACCACGCAAAACAATGTGGTCGACAAGGTGCCATTTTTCGGCGATCTGCCGTATGTTGGGCGGCTGTTTCGACGCGATGCATTACAAGAGAAAAAATCCGAGCTGCTGGTCTTCCTGACTCCGCGTATCATGAGTGACCAGGCGATTGCTGTGAGTCGTTGATTCTGTGCGAAATTTGATACTTGTAGGGCCCATGGGTGCTGGCAAAAGCACCATCGGGCGCCTGTTGGCCAAAGAGCTGCGCCTGCTGTTCAAAGATTCCGACAAGGAAATCGAACTGCGAACCGGCGCCAACATCCCGTGGATCTTCGATAAGGAAGGCGAACCGGGCTTCCGTGACCGTGAGCAGGCGATGATCGCCGAGCTCTGCGCACTCGATGGCGTGGTCGTGGCAACCGGTGGCGGCGCAGTCATGCGCGCGGAAAACCGCCAGGCGCTGCACGAGGGCGGCCGGGTGATCTACCTGCACGCCTCGGTGGAGCAACAGGTCGGGCGTACGGCGCGCGATCGCAACCGCCCGTTGCTGCGCACCGCCAACCCGGAGGCGACCCTGCGTGCCTTGCTCGAAGCGCGCGACCCGCTTTATCGCGAAATCGCCGACCTAGTGGTGGAAACCGACGAACGACCACCGCGTATGGTGGTGCTCGATATTCTCGAGCGCCTGCAGCAGTTGCCGCCCCGCTAAGCCGGGACTATTCTCGGCCAGCGCCGAGGCGAGGTTCAACGTTACCGCGCGGCTCGAACAGCCGGCGCCGCGCCCAAGTACATTGTGGGGATACATGCAGACACTTAAGGTCGACCTCGGCGAGCGTAGCTACCCGATCTACATTGGCGAAGGCCTGCTGGACCAGGCCGAACTGCTGGCACCGCATATTCGCGGGCGGCAGGTTGCCATCGTTTCCAACGAAACCGTCGCGCCTCTGTATCTCGAACGCCTGAGCAAGACCCTCGGTGCCTATGCGGTGGTGTCGGTGATCCTGCCGGACGGCGAAGCCCACAAGAACTGGGAAACCCTGCAACTGATCTTCGATGGTCTGCTGACTGCGCGTCATGACCGCCGTACCACCGTGGTCGCGCTCGGCGGCGGCGTGATCGGCGACATGGCCGGCTTTGCCGCAGCCTGCTACCAGCGCGGCGTCGACTTCATCCAGGTGCCGACCACCCTGTTGTCCCAGGTCGATTCCTCGGTGGGCGGCAAGACCGGCATCAACCACCCGCTGGGCAAGAACATGGTCGGTGCCTTCTACCAGCCCAACGCGGTGCTGATCGATACTACCAGCCTCAAGACCTTGCCCGAGCGCGAGCTGTCGGCGGGCCTGGCCGAAGTGATCAAGTACGGCCTGATCTGCGACAAGCCGTTCCTGAGCTGGCTCGAAGACAATATGCAAGCCCTGCGCGCCCTCGAGCCCGCAGCCCTGACCGAAGCGATCAGCCGCTCCTGCGCTGCCAAGGCTGCGGTGGTTGGCGCCGACGAACGTGAGTCCGGCGTGCGTGCCACCCTGAACCTGGGCCATACCTTCGGCCACGCCATCGAAACGCACATGGGCTACGGCGTGTGGTTGCACGGTGAAGCCGTGGCCGCAGGCACGGTGATGGCCCTGGAAATGTCCATGCGCCTGGGCTGGATCGACCAGGCCGAGCGTGATCGCGGTATCCGCCTGCTGCAGGACGCAGGTTTGCCGGTGGTGCCACCACAGGAAATGACCCCGGCGCATTTCATGGAGCATATGGCGGTCGACAAGAAGGTGCTCGATGGCCGCCTGCGGCTGGTGCTGCTGCGCCAGTTGGGCGAAGCCGTGATCACCGACGACTATCCGAAAGAGATTCTTCAGGCCACGCTGTCGGCGGATTACCGCACGATCGTGGCCCAGCTTTGAGGTTGTGACAGCGTAATGACCAGTTTGCATGCCGATGAGGCGTTCCTCGAACATTACCAGTTGAGCCACGATCCGTTCGCGCCGCGTGTGCCCGGCTTCAAGTTCTTCCCTGCCCAGCGCAAGCCGGTGCTGGGTCAGTTGCATCACCTGGCCCGCTACAGCCAGCTGATGCTGGTGGTCACCGGCCCTGTGGGCAGCGGCAAGACCCTGCTGCGCCAGGCCTTGGTGGCCAGTACCAACAAGCAGACGGTGCTGAGCGTAGTGGTGTCTGCCCGCGGCGCCATTGACGCCGCCAGTGTGCTCGGCCAGGTAGCGCAAACGCTGGAAGTGGCCCAGCCTGAAGT
Source organism: Pseudomonas sp. SMN11 (assembly GCF_052041945.1). Classification (NCBI taxonomy): domain Bacteria; kingdom Pseudomonadati; phylum Pseudomonadota; class Gammaproteobacteria; order Pseudomonadales; family Pseudomonadaceae; genus Pseudomonas; species Pseudomonas sp. SMN11. The sequence goes on from NZ_JBKGGW010000004.1 coordinate 107,805, forward strand.
GCAGGCGATCCTGAACAAGGTGGTGCAGCTGGCACTGACCGGGCAGGAAGTCTATTTGCTGGTGGACGATGCGGAACAACTCGACGAGTCGGCACTCCAAGCGTTGCTGGAGCTGGCTGCAGGGCTGCCGGAAGGGCGCCCGCACGTGTTCCTGTTCGGCGAGCCTTCGCTGATTGCCGGGTTGGACGAGATCCAGGTCGAGGAAGAGCGCTTCCACGTCATTGAACTTGCCCCCTACAGCGAGGAAGAAACCCGCGAGTACCTGGAGCAACGCCTGGAAGGCGCTGGACGGGGCATCGAGGTGTTCACCCGTGAACAACTAGTCGATATTCATGAAAACTCCGACGGATGGCCTGGCAACATCAACCAGGTCGCCCGTGATACTTTGATCGAAGCCATGATCGCCAGCCGTACCACGGTCAAGCGACCATCCATGGGGTTCAAAATGCCTAAGAAACACGTACTCGCGCTGTCCGCTGTCGTCGTGGTCGCCGTAGGTGCTGCAGTTCTGATGCCCAAGAAAGGCGACAAGGCCCCTGCCGAGGCGCCTGTGGCCCAGGCCCAGTTGCCGTTGGGCGAGGGCCAACCAGGTGGCCCCCAGTCGAACAACGGCAATCCGGCCATCGAATTCTCCGGCCAGTCGCAGCCGATGCCGCTGCCGCTGGTGGGTCAGTCCCAGCCAGTCATGCGCGAGCCGCTGGCGCAAGCTGCCGGCATGGGTGATGGCGAAGAGGGTGGCCCGGCCGGCAACACCGCCTTGCAGCCTGGTAATCCGCCGACCGTGACCACGATCGCGCCGCCGCAGGGCGTGCCCGCAGGCCCCGCTCCGAGCATGGCCCAAGCTACCGCTCCGGCACAGCCGGTTGCGCCTGTACCGAAACCTGCCGCTACCCAGCCGGTCAAGCCGGTTGCGCCTGCCAAGCCGGTACCGGCACCGACTCAGGTCGCTGTTGCCAAGCCCGCCGCAAAGCCGGCAGAAAAAACGGTCGCCAGCGCCAGTGGCAGCAGCGGCTGGTACTCGGGCCAGAAACCAGGCAACTATGTGGTGCAGATCCTCGGCACCAGCTCCGAGGCGTCGGCCCAGGCCTTCGTCAAGGCGCAGGGTGGCGACTATCGCTACTTCAAGAAAAACCTGCAGGGCAAACCCCTGTACGTGGTCACCTACGGCAACTTCGCAAACCGCGACGCAGCGGTTGCGGCAATCAAGAACTTGCCAGCGAAGGTCCAGGCTGGTAAACCTTGGCCACGTACCGTTGCCAGCGTCCAACAAGAGCTGGCCTCGGCCCGCTGATACCTGCCGGGCGGCATCACCCCCGCCGCCCAGTTGCTGAGCGATTAACGACATTCGAATAGCCTGCTGCGCCTGAGTGCGGCAGGCTTTTCTGTCCCAGACTGCCGGCCACAAGCCTCTGTTGCAGTCATGGCTGAAACGCTTCAGACTCGAGCCAAGCCGCTATCACGGCGCATGGCGCAAAAACATTCAAAATTGCGACATAAATTTTCAATGGTGAGACATGAAAATTTGTGGGTATGACTGTCGCTGTGCAACAATGGTTTTCCATGGCCACCGCAAAAAAGCTGGCGTTTGATCGGCGTGGATGGTAAGTGGTTGTACATAAAAGAGATTTACCTCCGGTTGAGAGGTGAACCTGGTGAGAAAGTGTCTATGAAAACAGGTCTGTACCATCCCGAAGAATTCAAGGACAACTGTGGTTTTGGCCTGATCGCCCATATGACGGGCGAGCCGAGCCACCACCTTCTGCAAACCGCCATGCAGGCACTGACCTGCATGACCCACCGCGGCGGTATCAACGCCGACGGCAAGACCGGCGACGGTTGCGGTCTGCTCATGCAGAAGCCCGATCAATTCCTGCGGGCCGTTGCCCAGGAACACTTCGCCGTCGAGCTGCCCAAGCAGTACGCCGTCGGCATGGTGTTCTTCAACCAGGACCCGGTCAAAGCCGAAGCCGCCCGCGCCAACATGGACCGCGAAATCGTCGCTGCCGGCCTGAAACTGGTCGGCTGGCGCAAGGTCCCGATCGACACCAGCGTGCTCGGCCGCCTGGCCCTGGAGCGCCTGCCACAGATCGAACAGGTGTTCATCGGCGGTGAAGGCCTGAGCGATCAGGAATTCGCCATCAAGCTGTTCAGTGCCCGTCGCCGTTCGTCCGTGGCCAACGCCCACGACGCCGACCACTACATCTGCAGCTTCTCGCACAAAACCATCATCTACAAAGGCCTGATGATGCCGCGCGATCTCGCGGCGTTCTACCCAGACCTCGGTGACGAGCGCCTGCAGACCGCGATCTGCGTGTTCCACCAGCGCTTCTCCACCAACACCCTGCCGAAATGGCCGCTGGCGCAGCCGTTCCGTTTCCTCGCCCACAACGGCGAGATCAACACCATCACCGGCAACCGCAACTGGGCCATGGCCCGTCGCACCAAGTTCGCCAACGACCAGATCCCCGATCTCGAAGAGCTCGGCCCGCTGGTCAACCGCGTCGGTTCCGACTCCTCGAGCATGGACAACATGCTGGAGCTGATGGTCACTGGTGGCATCGACCTGTTCCGCGGCGTGCGCATGCTGGTACCGCCAGCCTGGCAGAACGTCGAGACCATGGACGCCGACCTGCGCGCCTTCTACGAATACAACTCCATGCACATGGAGCCGTGGGATGGCCCGGCCGGTATCGTCATGACCGAAGGCCGCCACGCGGTGTGCCTGCTCGACCGTAACGGCCTGCGCCCGGCGCGCTGGGTGACGACCACCAATGGCTACATCACCATTGCTTCGGAAATCGGCGTGTGGGGCTACCAGCCCGAGGAAGTCCTGGCCAAAGGCCGTGTCGGCCCGGGCCAGATCCTCGCCGTGGACACCGAGACCGGCCAGATCCTCGACACCGACGCCATCGACAACCGTCTGAAGTCGCGCCACCCGTACAAGCGCTGGCTGCGTCAGCACGCCCTGCGCATCCAGGCGACCCTGACCGACGACCAGGGCGTGGCCAGCTACGACGCTGACCAGCTCAAGCAGTACATGAAGATGTTCCAGGTCACCTTCGAGGAGCGTGACCAGGTGTTGCGCCCACTCGGCGAGCAGGGCCAGGAAGCGGTCGGCTCGATGGGTGACGACACGCCGATGGCCGTGCTGTCGCAGCGCGTGCGTTCGCCGTACGACTTCTTCCGCCAGCAGTTCGCCCAGGTGACCAACCCGCCGATCGACCCGCTGCGCGAAGCGATCGTAATGTCCCTGGAAATCTGCCTGGGCGCAGAGCGCAACATCTTCCAGGAATCCCCTGAGCACGCTTCGCGAGTGATCCTCAGCTCGCCGGTCATCTCGCCTGCCAAGTGGCGTTCGCTGATGAACCTGGAGCGCGAGGGCTTCGATCGTCAGGTGATCGACCTCAACTATGAAGAGAGCGTCGGCCTGGAAGCAGCCATCCGTAATATTGCCGACCAGGCTGAAGAAGCCGTACGCAGCGGCAAGACCCAGCTGGTGCTCAGCGACCGCTACATCGCCCCAGGCAAGCTGCCGGTGCACGCGTCGATGGCCGTGGGTGCCGTGCACCACCGCCTGACCGAACAGGGCCTGCGTTGCGACAGCAACATCCTGGTCGAAACCGCCACTGCCCGCGACCCGCACCACTTCGCCGTGCTGCTGGGCTTCGGTGCCTCGGCCGTTTACCCGTACCTGGCCTACGAAGTGCTGGCCGACCTGATCCGTACCGGCGAAGTGCTGGGCGATCTGGACGAAGTGTTCAAGTACTACCGCAAAGGCATCTCCAAGGGCCTGCTGAAGATCCTGTCAAAGATGGGCATCTCCACCATTGCCTCGTACCGTGGCGCCCAGCTGTTCGAGGCCGTGGGCCTGGCCGAAGAAGTGGTCGGCCTGAGCTTCAAGGGCGTGTCCAGCCGGATCAAGGGTGCGCGCTTCGTCGACCTCGAAGGTGACCAGAAGCTGCTGGCAGCCGAAGCCTGGAGCGCGCGCAAGCCGATCCAGCAAGGTGGCCTGCTGAAGTTCGTCCACGGTGGCGAATACCACGCGTACAACCCGGATGTGGTCAACACCCTGCAAGCCGCCGTGCAGCAGGGCGACTACGCCAAGTTCAAGGAATACACCACGCTGGTCGACCAGCGCCCGGTGTCGATGATCCGCGACCTGTTGAAAGTGAAAGTGGCCGACGAGGCCTTGCCGCTGGATCAGGTCGAGCCGCTGGAGGCCATCCTCAAGCGCTTCGACTCCGCCGGTATCTCGCTGGGCGCATTGTCGCCGGAAGCTCACGAGGCCCTGGCCGAGGCGATGAACCGCCTGGGTGCACGCTCCAACTCCGGTGAGGGCGGTGAAGACCCGTCGCGCTACGGCACCATCCGCAGCTCGAAGATCAAGCAGGTGGCCACTGGCCGCTTTGGCGTGACCCCGGAATACCTGGTCAACGCCGAAGTGCTGCAGATCAAGGTTGCCCAGGGCGCCAAGCCCGGCGAAGGCGGCCAGCTGCCAGGCGGCAAGGTCAACGGCCTGATCGCCAAGCTGCGCTATGCGGTACCGGGCGTGACCCTGATCTCGCCACCGCCGCACCACGACATCTACTCTATCGAAGACCTGGCCCAGCTGATCTACGACCTCAAGCAGGTCAACCCGCAGGCCCTGGTTTCGGTCAAGCTTGTGGCCGAGGCTGGCGTTGGTACCATCGCCGCCGGCGTGGCCAAGGCCTATGCCGACCTGATCACCATCTCCGGCTACGACGGTGGTACCGGTGCTTCGCCGCTGACCTCGATCAAGTACGCTGGCGCCCCGTGGGAACTGGGCCTGGCTGAAACCCACCAGACCCTGCGCGGCAACGACCTGCGCGGCAAGGTGCGGGTACAGACCGACGGCGGCCTGAAGACCGGCCTGGACGTGATCAAGGCCGCCATCCTCGGCGCCGAGAGCTTCGGCTTCGGCACCGCGCCGATGATCGCCCTGGGCTGCAAGTACCTGCGCATCTGCCACCTGAATAACTGCGCCACCGGCGTGGCCACGCAGAACGAGAAGCTGCGCAAGGACCACTACATCGGCACCGTCGACATGGTGATCAACTTCTTCACCTTCGTCGCCGAAGAAACCCGTGAGTGGCTGGCCAAGCTGGGCGTGCGCAGTCTTGGCGAGCTGATCGGCCGTACCGACCTGCTCGACGTACTGCCAGGCGACACCGAGCGCCAGCAGTATCTGGACCTGTCGCCCCTGCTGGGCAGCTCGCACATCCCGGCCGACAAGCCGCAGTTCTGCGAAGTCGACAAGAACCCGCCGTTCGACAAGGGCGAGCTGGCCGAGAAGATGGTCGAGATGGCCCTGCCGGCGATCCGTGACCAGGCCGGTGGCGAGTTCAGCCTCGACATCTGCAACTGCGACCGTTCCATCGGTGCCCGTATTTCTGGCGAAATCGCCAAGCTGTACGGCAACCAGGGCATGGCCGACAAGCCGGTAACCTTCCGCTTCAAGGGTACTGCCGGGCAGAGCTTCGGCGTGTGGAACGCCGGTGGCCTGAACCTGCATCTGGAAGGCGACGCCAACGACTACGTCGGCAAGGGCATGACCGGTGGCAAGGTCACCATCGTGCCGCCAGCCGGCAGCCCGTTCGCCACCCAGCACAGCGCCATCGTCGGCAACACCTGCCTGTACGGTGCCACCGGCGGCAAGCTGTTTGCCGCAGGTACCGCAGGCGAGCGTTTCGCTGTGCGCAACTCCGGCGCCCACGCTGTTGTCGAGGGTACTGGCGATCACTGCTGTGAATACATGACCGGTGGCTTTGTCTGCGTCCTGGGCAAGACCGGTTACAACTTCGGTTCTGGCATGACTGGCGGCTTCGCCTACGTGCTCGACATGGACAACAGCTTCGTCGACAAACTCAACCACGAGCTGGTGGAAATCCAGCGCATCAGTGGTGAGGCGATGGAAGCTTACCGTAGCCACTTGGCGCGGGTCCTTGGCGAATACGTGGAAGAGACCGGCAGCGAGTGGGGGCGTGAGCTCTTCGAGAACCTGGACGACTACGTGCGGCGCTTCTGGCTGGTCAAGCCGAAGGCGGCCAACCTCAAGCAACTGCTGTCCAGCACCCGTGCCAACCCGCAGTAAGAACAGCTGCAAGTGACGGCCCCGTGCGCGGGGCCCGTCGTGCTCAAGTGATCGTCTTGCAGCTTGCAGCCTGAGGCTGGCAACTGCGGTAAAGAGGTTTTGAAAAATGGCTGAACGTCTGAACAACGACTTCCAGTTCATCGAAGTGGGCCGCAAGGACCCGAAGAAAAAGCTGCTGCGCCAGCGCAAGAAGGAGTTCGTGGAGATCTACGAACCATTCAAACCGCAGCAGTCCGTGGAACAGGCGCATCGCTGCCTGGGCTGCGGCAACCCGTATTGCGAATGGAAGTGCCCGGTACACAACTTCATCCCTAACTGGCTGAAGCTGGTCTCCGAAGGCAACATCCTGGCCGCGGCCGAACTGTCGCACCAGACCAACACCCTGCCGGAAGTGTGCGGCCGTGTGTGCCCGCAGGACCGTCTGTGTGAGGGTGCCTGCACCCTGAACGACGGTTTCGGCGCGGTGACCATCGGCTCGGTGGAGAAGTACATCACCGACACCGCCTTTGCCATGGGCTGGCGCCCGGACATGTCCAGGGTCAAACCAACCGGCAAGCGCGTCGCCATCATTGGTGCGGGCCCGGCTGGCCTGGGCTGCGCCGACGTGCTGGTGCGAGGTGGCGTGACCCCGGTGGTGTTCGACAAGAACCCGGAAATCGGTGGTCTGCTGACGTTCGGTATCCCCGAGTTCAAGCTGGAAAAGACCGTGTTGAGCAATCGTCGCGAAGTCTTCACCGGCATGGGCATCGAGTTCCGCCTGAACACCGAGGTGGGCAAGGACATCACCATGGAACAGCTGCTCGCCGAGTATGACGCAGTGTTCATGGGCATGGGCACCTACACCTACATGAAGGGTGGCTTCCCGGGTGAAGACCTGCCAGGCGTGCATGACGCGTTGGACTTCCTGATCGCCAACGTCAACCGCAACCTGGGCTTCGAGAAGTCGCCGGAAGACTTCGTCGACATGCAGGGCAAGAAAGTCGTGGTGCTGGGCGGTGGCGACACCGCGATGGACTGCAACCGCACCTCGATTCGTCAGGGCGCCAAGTCGGTGACCTGTGCCTATCGCCGTGACGAAGCCAACATGCCGGGTTCGCGCAAAGAGGTGAAGAACGCCAAGGAAGAAGGCGTCAAGTTCCTCTACAACCGCCAGCCCATCGCCATCGTCGGCGAGGACAAGGTCGAAGGCGTGAAGGTGGTCGAGACCCGTCTCGGCGAGCCAGATGCCCGTGGCCGTCGCAGCCCCGAGCCGATCCCGGGCTCCGAAGAGATCCTGCCGGCCGACGCCGTGGTGATCGCCTTCGGCTTCCGCCCGAGCCCGGCACCGTGGTTCGACCAGCATGGTATCCAGCTGGACAGCCAAGGTCGCGTGGTGGCCCCTGAGAAAGCCAAGTTCAAGCACCAGACCAGCAACCCGAAAGTATTCGCCGGTGGTGACATGGTGCGCGGTTCGGACCTGGTGGTGACGGCGATCTTCGAAGGTCGCAACGCTGCCGAAGGTATCCTGGACTACCTCGAAGTCTGATCGATTGCTTGGGGCCGCTTTGCGGCCCCAAGCATTTTTGTATACAAAATCGTTTGATCTGTGGCACCCAATAGACAAAACGCATGGCCATGACCGTGCCTTTTGCGCTGGCGTCTGAGAAAATGCCCGCACTATTTTTCCGGATGCCGACATGACTGCCCTGAAGAACGATCGATTCCTGCGCGCGCTGCTCAAGCAACCCGTTGACGTCACCCCTGTCTGGATGATGCGCCAGGCCGGCCGCTACCTGCCGGAATACCGAGCTAGCCGAGCCAAGGCTGGTGATTTCATGAGCCTGTGCATGAACCCGCAGTTCGCCTGCGAGGTCACCCTGCAGCCGCTGGACCGCTATCCGCTGGACGCGGCGATCCTGTTCTCGGACATCCTCACCATCCCGGACGCCATGGGACTGGGCCTGTACTTCGAAACCGGCGAAGGCCCGCGCTTCAAGAAGGTCATCAGCACCCCGGCCGACATCGAAGCGCTGCCGATCCCTGACCCGCAGAAAGACCTCGGCTACGTGATGGACGCGGTCAGCACCATCCGCCGCGAGCTCAATGGTCGTGTACCACTGATTGGCTTCTCCGGCAGCCCGTGGACACTGGCCACCTACATGGTCGAAGGCGGCTCGTCCAAAGACTTCCGCAAGACCAAGGCCATGGCCTACGACAACCCGCAAGCCCTGCACCTGCTGCTGGACAAGCTGGCCCAGTCAGTCACCAGCTACCTCAACGGCCAGATCCTTGCTGGCGCCCAGGCGGTGCAGATATTCGACACCTGGGGCGGCAACCTGTCGGCGGCGGCTTACCAGGAGTTCTCCCTGGCCTACATGCGCAAGATCGTCAGTGGCCTGATCCGCGAGCACGAAGGGCGCAAGGTGCCGGTGATCCTGTTCACCAAGAACGGCGGCCTGTGGCTGGAAAGCATCGCCGAAGCCGGCGCTGATGCGCTTGGCCTGGACTGGACCTGCGAAATCGGCGACGCTCGCCGCCGCGTCGGTGACAAGGTAGCGCTGCAGGGCAACATGGACCCGACCGTGCTTTACGCCAAGCCAGAAGCTATCCGCAACGAGGTGGCACGCATTCTGGCCAGCTATGGCCAGGGCTCCGGCCACGTATTCAACTTGGGTCATGGCATCACGCCGGAAGTCGACCCGGAGCACGCGGGCGTGTTCATCAACGCCGTGCATGAACTGTCGGCGCAGTACCACCAGTAAGTGCGCTGAAACGAACAGCCCGGCCAAGTGCCGGGCTTTTTGTTGCGATTGATACGCCACCCCACCTTTGAAGCCGACGCCATCAAGCCGAGAAGGAGATACCTGAAGAACTCCAGGTCTTTTCCTACATATCTGCGCCTTGGTCATCCCTAGACTCGCGCACTCCTGTCGGGCCTCCCCGACGCAAGCTTTGGTAGTTCGGAGTGCGTCATGAGTACAAGAAAGAATCTGCGGAGGTTTGCTGCCAGCGGTATATGGCACAGCAGTTGCTGTGCCACGGTATGTCTGATGCAACAACATAATTATTGCTGGCAGCAGATCCTGTTGCACTGGGTCTCTGCCTTGGTCATCGTCTGGGCGTTGGTGAGTGGTTTTTACGTGACCGGCTTTGTTGTCGAGCCCGCCACTGCACAATGGGTCGGTTTCGTGAATGTTGGCCTGACCACGCTGTTTATTCCGGTCTTTCTGTTGCGCTGGTTGATGCGCTACCTGAAGGCCAGGCCGAGCGCACTGAACGAAAATGCCTTGGCACGGCGTATGGCGCATGTTGTCCACGAAGGCATCTATTGGCTCATCGCATTGGTGCTGACTTCAGGCGTGCTGATGATGGATCATGCGATTGACGTGTTTGGCTGGTTTGCAATAGCGCCCTTTCTGACGGATCCATTTTGGCTAAGCGCCTGGCTCACGGTGCATATAGGAGCAAACGTCGCCCTGGCTTTGACTGTGGCGGTGCACGTGTGTGCAGTCGCCATGTATGAATTTGCCGGGCGGAGTATATTGCGTCGAATGCTGCCTTGAGCTAATGAAGCATTCTTCTGTCTGGTCTTGGATGGCAAACCCTCTGCTGGCTGCGGTCATGCTCGTCTGGCGCGAAGCCATCGACGAGGCATGACGCCTCGGCATTTCAGGCAGTTTTGGGTTGCAACTTGCTCAAGTGCAGGGCCACAAGCAAGGCCACCGCCAGCAGGCTGCCGATGAAGTAGCCGATCCCGTTCCACCCCCATTGATGCCAGAATACCCCACCGGCCGTACCAGCGACGCTGGACCCCGCGTAATAACTGAACAGGTATAGCGACGAAGCCTGTCCCTTTGCTTTCAGCGCGCGGCGGCCGATCCAGCTGCTGGCCACCGAGTGCGCACCGAAGAAGCCGAAGGTGAACACCAGCATGCCGACGATCACCAGCGCCAGCGGGTTGGCCAACGTCATCAGCAAACCCCCGGCCATCACCACGATACTGGCCCAGAACACCTTGCGCCGGCCCAGCTTGTCAGCCAGGGCACCGACCTGCGCCGAGCTGTAGATACCCGACAGGTACACCACCGACAGCAAGCCGACCAGCGCCTGGTTCATGTGGTAAGGCTCGGCCAGCAGGCGGTAGCCGATGTAGTTGAACAGGGTGACGAAGGCGCCCATCAGCAGGAAGGCTTCGAGGAACAACCACGGCAACCCGGCATCCTTGAAGTGCATGACGAAGCCGTCCAGCAGGCTGCGCGGGTTCATCGACTGCGGGCGGAAATTGCGCGATTCAGGCAGCACTTTCCAGAACACCAGTGCAGCCACCAGGGCCAGGCCACCGATGGTCAGCATCGCGGTGTGCCAACTGACGAAATCGATCAGTACCCCGGTAATCAACCGCCCGCTCATGCCACCGATGGCATTGCCGCCGATGTACAGGCCCATGGCCAGGCCGATGTGCTGCGGGTGGATTTCTTCGCTCAGGTAGGTCATCGCCACCGCCGCCAGGCCACTCAGCGACAGGCCCACCAGGGCGCGGGTGACCAGCACCAGCTCCCAGCTCGGCATCACCGCGCTGGCCAGGGTCGACAGGGCGGCACAGACCAAGGCAAACACCATCACCGGCTTGCGGCCGATGCGGTCGGAGATCGGGCCGGTGATCAGCAGGCCGAACGCCAACATCGCAGTGGATACCGACAGCACCAGGCTGCTCTGCGCCGCGTTGATGGAAAATTCCTTCGACAGCAGCGGCATCATCGGTTGCACGCAGTACAGCAGGGCGAACGTGGCGAAGCCGCCGCTGAACAGGGCCAGCACGGTTTTCATGAAGGCGGGGGTGCCTTTTTCGATCCACATGTCGTTCAGGGGGGCAGGTTCTGGGCCGGCAGGAAGGGGGGCTACAGCAGTTTTCACGGGCGGTACCTCTGGCGCAATGAAAAAAGCATATAGCTGGCTAATGATTAGATCCAATATATTGTTCGACCTATTTGAGACGTTTAGCGACCTGATTGGAGCCGATCATGGAACTGCGCCATTTGCGTTACTTCATCGCCGTTGCCGAAGAGCTGCACTTCGGCCGTGCGGCCCAGCAACTGGGCATCTCCCAGCCACCGTTGAGCCAGCAGATCCAGGCACTGGAACAGGAACTGGGCGCCCGCCTGTTCGAGCGGACCAATCGTCGGGTCGAGTTGAGCGAGGCGGGTCGCCTGTTCCTTGAAGAGGCGCGCCAGGTGCTGGCGCAGGTGGAGAAGGCGGCCGATGTGGCGCGCCGTGCGCAGCTGGGTGAACTGGGTGAGATGAAAATTGGCTTCACGTCGTCGGCGCCGTTCACGTCTAAGATTCCCAAGGCCATTCATGCCTTTCGCCAACGCTTCCCCGCCGTGCACCTGAACCTCAAGGAAATGAGCAGCCGGGATGTCGCCGAAGGGGTGTTCGACGAATCCATCGAGGTCGGTCTGATGCGGCCGATGCCGCTGCCGGAAGGCCTGGTGGCAACGGAGCTGTTCCGCGAGCCGCTGGTGGCAGTGATCAATGCCTCGCATCCGTTGGCGGAAGGCACGGAACATGGCGTGCACATGGCCGCCCTGGCCCATGAACCGTTCGTGTTCTTCCCGCGCAGCTACGGCAGCGGGTTGCATGCGCAGTTGCTGAGCCTGGCACGCGAGGCCGGGTTCAGCCCGCACTTTGCCCAGGAAGCGGGGGAGGCGATGACCATCATCGGCCTGGTATCGGCGGGGCTTGGGGTCTCGGTGCTGCCGGCATCGTTCCAGCGCATGCGCATCGAAGGCGTGGTGTACCGCACGCTGCTGGATGAAGGGGCGATGTCGGCAGTGTGGCTGGTGCAGCGCGAGCGTGGCGGTTCGGCGATGGCCCGGGCGTTTGCCGAGTTGCTGACGGGACTGATGGCGGCCTGAACCGGCGAACGGGCAAATGGCACTGGCCATTGCCGCTGCGCCGCCACATACTCGGGCATTCGTTGATACACGGAGGTCAATCATGCGGCGCGTGGTGTTCAATCAGAAAGGTGGCGTGGGCAAGTCGAGCATCGCTTGCAACCTGGCGGCAGTAAGCGCCAGCGAAGGTTATCGGACCTTGCTGATCGACCTGGATGCCCAGGCCAACTCGACCCAGTACCTGACCGGCCTCACCGGCGACGATATCCCCATGGGCATTGCCGACTTCTTCAAGCACAGCCTGTCCAGCGGACCGTTCAGCAAGAAGAACAAGGTCGACATCTACGAAACCCCCTTCGATAACCTGCATGTGGTCACCGCCACGGCGGAGCTGGCCGACCTGCAGCCGAAGCTTGAAGCCAAGCACAAGATCAACAAGCTGCGTAAGTTGCTCGACGAGTTGGACGAGGACTACGAGCGGATCTACATCGATACGCCACCGGCGCTTAATTTCTATGCAGTTTCCGCATTGATCGCCGCTGATCGCGTGCTGATCCCCTTCGACTGTGACAGCTTCTCGCGCCAGGCACTGTACGGCCTGCTGGCAGAGATCGAAGAGCTCAAGGACGACCACAACGAAGACCTGGTGGTCGAAGGCATCGTGGTCAACCAGTTCCAGTCTCGCGCCAGCCTGCCGCAGCAGATGCTCGACGAACTGCTGGCCGAAGGGCTGCCGGTGCTACCGGTGTACTTGGGCAGTTCGGTGAAGATGCGTGAATCCCACCATGCCAGCCTGCCGCTGATCCATCTGGAGCCGCGGCATAAGCTGACACAGCAGTTTGTAGAATTGCATTCACTACTTGAAGAAAACGCTTAGACCCCTTGGCTTCGCAGCCACTCCAGCAACGACTGGAGTGGAAACGCCCCGGCCTGGCGGCTGATTTCTCGGCCGTTCTTGAACAGTATCAGGCTGGGGATCGAGCGGATACCCAGCTGCCCTGCCAGGTTGCGATTGGCTTCGCTGTCGAGCTTGGCCAGGCGGCAGCGGCCGCTGAGCTGGCGAGCGGCCTGCTCGAAGGTTGGGGCGAAAGACTTGCAGGGGCCGCACCAGTCGGCCCAGACGTCGATCAGCAGTGGCAGGTCGCCCTTGATCTGGCTGGCGTAGTTGGCTTCGCTGAGCTCGAAGGGCTGGCTCAGCAGCACGTCCTGTTTGCAGCGGCCGCATTTCGGGGCGTCGCCCAGGCGTGCCGCCGGCAGGCGGTTGAGGCCGTTGCAGTGGGGGCAGGGGATTACCAGTGGGTCGGACATTTGGGTTCCTTGAACATTATGAAGAACAGCTGATTTCCAGGTGCTTGCCCCACTCCGGTGGGCGCTCGGCATAGGCCTGCATGCCGGCTTGCTCCTCGAACGGCTGGCTCAGCACCTGGTGCAGGCGGCGCACCTCACTGTAATCCCCCGCTTCGGCCGCTTCGATGGCCTTCTGCGCCAGGTAGTTGCGCAGCACGTAAAGCGGGTTCACTGCACGCATGCGCTCACGACGGCCTTCGGCATTGCCCGCCTCGCGCTCGCAGCGGGTCAGATAATCTGCGCCCCAGGCATCGAACCCGGCGAGATCAATGAAGTCGTCGCGCACTGCCTTCAGCGCCTCGGCGGCAGGCTGCTCACCCAGCTTGCGGAAGAACAGGTTGTAGTCAACGCCACCACTCTGCATGCGCTGCAGCAGGCGTTCGACCAGCGCCATGTCGTCGTCTTCTGCAGTGGTCAGGCCCAGGCGCCGACGCATCAGGTCCAGGTAGTGCGCCTGATACAGCGGCAGGAACAGGCCCAGCGCTTCCTTGAGCGGTTCCACCTCGATCACCGTGGTCAGGGCCTGGGCCAGGGCGCTGAGGTTCCAGTGGGCAATCGGCACCTGGTTGGCGTAGCTGTAGCGGCCGCGGTCGTCAGAGTGGTTACAGATGAAGTTGGCGTCGAAGTCGTCGAGGAAGGCATAGGGGCCAAAGTCGAAGGTGATGCCGAGGATCGACATATTGTCGGTGTTCATCACCCCGTGGCAGAAGCCATAGGCCTGCCAGCGGGCGATCAGCTCTGCATTGCGCTCGACGATGGTGCGGAACATGGCCAGGTAAGGCTGCTCGGCATCGCGGCATTCCGGGTAGTGCTGCTCCAGCACGTGGTCGATCAGCACACGCTGCTGTTCCGGCTGCTTGGTGTAGTAGAAGTACTCGAAATGCCCAAAACGCACATGGCTCTGCGCCAGGCGGGTGAGCATTGCCGCGCTCTCGCGGGTCTCGCGCCACACCGGGGTGCTCGAACCGATCACGCACAGTGCCCGGCTGGTGGGGATGCCAAGCGCGTGCAGAGCCTCTGAAGCGAGGAACTCGCGGATCGACGAGCGCAGCACGGCGCGGCCGTCGCCCATGCGCGAGTAAGGCGTCTGGCCGGCGCCCTTGAGGTGCAGGTCCCAGTGCTCGCCCTGATCATTCAGCACTTCGGCCAGCAGCAGGCCGCGGCCATCGCCCAGGCGAGGGTTGTAGGAGCCGAACTGGTGACCGGAATAGACCATCGCCCGCGGGTCGGCCTCTTCCCAGAGCTTGTGGCCGCTGAACAGCTCGGCGAATACCGGCTCATTGGCCTGGGCCGGGTCGAGGTCGAGGAGGGCCATGGCCGACTCGCTGGCCACCACCAGGCGCGGCTCGGCAATCGGCTCGGGCAGGACCTGGGTGGAGAACGCATCGCCCAGGCGGGCGAAGCGGTTGTCGAAGGTGAGTTGGTCGAGGGCTTTCACGGGCTGCTCCTGAGATTCAGCACAGAATAAAGCATTCGAGCCTACTCAGGCCGGTGCAGTGCCATCCGGTTTAGGTTGCTCCATCGGGATCAGCTGCTGCTTGCCGCCTTTCGGGTCCATCAGGAACACCTCGACCTGGCGTACCGAGATCTTGATGTTGTGGGCCTTGAACTCGCGGTTGATGTAGCGGTTGATCTCGTCAAGCGTCGGGTTGCGGTCACCGAGGTCACGCACGTGCATGCGCAGCTCGTGGTCCAGCGAGCTCTCGCCGAAGTTGAGGAAGTACACGATCGGCTCCGGGTCCTTGAGCACCCTTGGGTTGTCGTGTGCGCCCTTGAGCAGCAGGTCGCGCACCAGGTCGAGGTCGGAGCCGTAGTCGATGCCCAGCTTCAGCGTCACCCGGGTGACCGTGTCGGTCAGCGACCAGTTGATCAGCTGGCCGGTGATGAAGGTCTTGTTGGGGACGATGATGTCCTTGCGGTCGAAATCGGTGATGGTGGTGGCGCGGATGCGGATCTTGCTCACCGTGCCGGACAGGTTGCCGATGGTGATGGTGTCGCCGATCCGAACCGGGCGCTCGAACAGGATCATGATGCCGGAGATGAAGTTGGCGAAGATCTCCTGCATGCCGAAACCCAGGCCCACCGACAGCGCGGCCACCAGCCACTGCAGCTTGTCCCAGCTGACCCCGAGGGTCGACAGGGTGCTGACGATGCCGACGCCGACGATGGTGTACGAAAGCAGTGTGGTGGTGGCATAGGCGCTGCCCTGGGCCAGGTTCAGGCGCGACAGCACCAGCACTTCCAGCAGGCCCGGCAAGTTGCCGGCCAGGGCGAAGGTGATGCCGACGATCACCAGCGCGCCAAGCAAGTCACCGAGGCTGATCGGCACCATGCTGGCGGCGGTGCCGGTGCCGCTGGTGTATTCGTACAGGACGAAATTGTTGAGGTAGGCGAATACCGTGATCAGGTCCGACCAGACCCAATACAAGCCGGCGATGAAGCCACCGAGCAGGGCCAGGCGGATCAGACGCAGCGACTGCTGGTTGACCTGTTCGATGTCCAGGGTCGGCTCTTCGGTGATGACTTCGCCATCCAGCCCTTCCTTGGCCGCCTGGCGCTTGCTCAGCGCCCGCTGGTAGGCCAGGCGCCGTGCCGCCACCGACAGGCCGCGCACGAATGCGGCTTCGATCACCAGCCAGAACATCAGCAGGTAGAGGGTGTAGATGAGCCGGTCGGTGAGCTTGAGCGCGGTGTAGTAGTAGCCGAAGCACACCGCCACGAACAGGGCGATCGGCAGGGCGGTGAAGGCCACCCCGACCGCCCGGCGGAACAACGAAGTGTCGCGGTGAGCCGGGCTGCTTGCCAGCAGCCGGCTGAGCAGCCAGGCCATCAGCGCATAACAGGTGAGCACCACACCGATGCCCAGCACATCGTCGGCCAGCGCCGAAGGCTGGTGTTCCGCGACCGCCACCACGCCGACCAACGCCAGCACCACGGTACCCAGCCGGCGTACCCAGCCACGCAGAAACTCGACTTGCGGCTTGTGCCAGCGGAAATGGATTTCTGCCACGCCACCGGGAGCGAGGATACGGTAGGCGGTGTAGAACACCAGCCACGCCTGGGCCAGTTGCCAGAGTGCGGCGCCGAGGTTGGCGTTCTGCCCGCGGGCGTCGATCTGCAGGGCGTAGCTGCACAGCGCAAGGCCCAGGCTCACCGGCATCGCCAGAAGGATGTTGATCAGGATCGCCTGGGGCGTGTGCCACTGGCTGTCACGCCGGAAATGGCCGATATCCTGATGCACCTTGCTCAGCCGCTGGTAGAGGTACTTGCGCCGCCACAGCAGCGCGCCGATCACCAGCAGCAACGGCAGGAACAGCAAAGGGCGCTGGCTCAGGCCGTCGCCCAATTCCTGGAGGCCGGAGCCCCAAGGCAGGTCGGCAACCTGCTTGGCAAAGCGCTCCGGTACATATTTCAACCAGTCCCAGTCCAGCGGCTTGTTGCTGGGAATCCAGAACATCTGCTCATCCAGGGTAGTGCGCAGGCCCTGCGCGGTACCGAGCAGTTGCTTCTGGTTGAGTTGCAAGGTGATCGATTCGTTGAGCAGTGCCGAAAGTTCGCGGTTCAAGCGTTCGAGCAGGTCGCTGCGGGTGATCGCCACTTCCAGCAAGGCTTTGCGCAGGGCCGGGGTGACGTCTTCCTGCGGCTGGCTGGCCAGCAGCTTGTCAACGTAGGTCACCGGGTTGCTCATCTGCTCGCGCTGCTGGTTGATCTCGAACTGGTACAGGCGGATGTCGGCGATCTGATCGGCCAGGTCACGGTCGAGTTTGAGGTGCGGCAGCGCCTGTTTCTGTTTGTAGAGAATCTTCGACAGCAACAAGCTGCCTTTGAGTACGCTGATCTGTTCATCCAGCGCCTGGTCCGCCTGGGTCAGGCTGTCGAGCTGCTGCTTGGTGCGCAGGTTCTGCTGAGTCAGTTCGTTGAGGCGGTCGGTGCTCTTGAGCAAGTAGTCGGACAACTTCAGGTTGGCCGCACTTTCGCTGGCCAGCAGGCTGCTGCCGCCAGCCTTCTGTGCTTCGATCGACTGCTGAGTGACGGTTTGCTGGGATTGCGCCAGGCGTTTTTCGTTGATCAGGGTCTGCAGGTCCTGGATTTCCTGTTCCAGGCGCGCTGCGCGCTCGATCAGCAGGTCATGGCGAGCATTGCCCAGGTCCTGCAGCAGGCCGTTGCCGGCCAGTTCCTGGCGGCGGAGCAAGGTCACGGCGTTAAGCGAGGCCAGTTCCGCGGCGAGCTGGTTGCGCTGGTCGGCGTTGATCGACTTGCCGCCGTCCTTGCCGCTCTTGAGGATGTTGTTGATTTGCTGGGTGCGGGTCTGATTGCTACTGATCTCGGCCTGGGCGCGCTCGGGGCGGGTCTGCGAGTTGATGATCAGGCTATTGGCTTCGGACAGCGCCTTCTGCAGCTCACCCTGCAAAGTGTTGCGCTCGCTGAGCAGCTGCTCCAGCTGCGGAACCGTGAGGCTGGCATAGCGCTGTGCTACCGGTTGCGGCTTGCTTTCCTTGAGCCTGGCCAGTTCTTTCTGGCTGTCGCTGGTTTCCTTGGGGGCACTGGCCAGCTGCTGCTTGAGCGCGGCCAGCTTCTTCTCGCTGTCTTCTTTGCCATTGAGCAGGCTCAAGGTCTGTTCTAGCACCTGCTGCAAGGCCTTCTGGTCGGCTTCGGGCAGCTTGCGCTCGGCGATCTTGTCGAGGCTGTTCTGGATGCTGGCGGTGGTCGGGGTTTCCGCCGCGTTGACCGCAAAAGAAAGGGACAGGCACAACCCCAGCAGGGCTGTGCGAAGGTACACGCGCAGGGACATAGGCAGACTACTTGTGGATCAGGCAGAAACGGAGTTTAGAGGAACAATCCTGGTCCGGGTCGCGTTCCCTCGGGGAATCTGACGCCGACTTTCTGGATCTTGTTCCCGTCCATGGTCGCCACGGTCCAGATCGTGCCGTGCCAATCGACCTGGTCGCCTACTACTGGAGCGCCTCCGACCTTCTGTCGGATGAACTGCGCCAGCGGCATTTTCGCGTCCAGACCGTCCAGTTTCAGGCCATAAAGGGCCGCCACCGCGCCCAGCTCGGCATCGCCTTCGAGCACGAAGTCGCCGAAGAAACGCAGGTCCAGGCCACGCTGTGGTGCCTGGCTGAACAGTTTGCCCAAGGCCGGAAGGTTATGTTCGTGGCCGATCACGCAGAGCATGTCGCCGACTTCCAGTACCGTGCTGCCGGACGGGTGCAGCAGTTGCTCGGCGCGGAACAGCGCGGCGATGCGGGTGCCTTCGGGCATTTTCAGCTCGCGCAGGGCAGCACCGATGCACCATTTTTCCGCGCCCAGGCGGTACACGAACAGCTCCCACTCGCTGGTGACGTGCACTTCCAGCGCCGAGCGGGAAATGGGTGCCGGGTCTGGCGGCACGGTGACTTTCAGCAGCTTGGCCATCCACGGCAGGCTGGTGCCTTGCACCAGCAGCGACACCAGCACGATGAAGAACGCCAGGTTGAAGAACAGCTGGGCGTCCGGCAGGCCGGCCATCAGCGGGAACACCGCCAGGATGATCGGTACCGCACCGCGCAGGCCAACCCAGGAGATGAAGCCTTTTTCGCGGCCATGGAAGGCCTTGAACGGCAGCAGGCTGGCGACCACCGACAGGGGGCGCGCCACCAGGATCATCCACAGCGCCAGGCCCAGTGCGGGCAGGGCGATCGGCAGCAGGTCGTGCGGCGTGACCAGCAGCCCCAGCACCAGAAACATGCCGATCTGGGCCAGCCAGGCCATGCCGTCGAGCATGTGCAGGATGCCGTGGCGGCTACGGATCGGCTTGTTGCCCAGCACCAGGCCACACAGGTAAACGGCGAGGAAGCCGCTGCCGTGCAGGGCGTTGGTCAGCGAGAACACCACCAGGCCGCCAGCGACTACCAGGATCGGGTACAGACCGCCGGCCAGGTTGATGCGGTTGACCAGCTGCAGCATCAGCCAGCCGCCGCCAAGACCAAGCAGGGCTCCGATGCCAAACTCGCGCAGCAAGTGGCCCAGCAGGCTCCAGTGCAAGCCGGTCTGGCTGCTGGCGATCATGTCGATCAAGGTAACGGTGAGGAACACCGCCATCGGGTCGTTACTGCCCGATTCGATTTCCAGCGTGGCGGTCACCCGTTCGTTCAGGCCTTTGCCGCCGAGCAGCGAAAACACTGCCGCGGCGTCGGTAGAGCCGACGATGGCGCCGATCAGCAGGCCCTGGATCAGGCTCAGGTTGAACAGCCAGGCGGCGACCATGCCGGTGAGCCCGGTGGTGATCATCACACCGACGGTGGCCAACGACAGCGCCGGCCACAGGGCCACGCGGAAGCTCGCCACCCGGGTGCGCAGGCCACCGTCGAGCAGGATCACGGCCAATGCCAGGTTGCCCACCAGGTAGGCGGTCGGGTAGTTGTTGAAGATGATGCCGCCACCATCGACACCGGCGACCATGCCGACGGCGAGAATGATGACCAGAATAGGGATGCCCAGGCGCGACGACAGCGAGCTGACCAGGATACTTGCGCCCACCAGCAATGCGCCGATCAGAAACAGGCTGTTGATGGTACTGGCATCCAAAGGCAGGTACTCCGGGGTAGCGCGGGAAAAGGAACTGACTGGCAAGTCGCGTGCCAATCGATTCTAACCTGATGAATTGGCAGCCTGTAAAGCGTTTCTGCAGATGAAAAAGGCACCGCGGTGGGTGCCTTTTCTTGTGTTGCCTGTGAGAGGACCCTTTTGCGGCTAAAGCCGCTCCCACAGGTACTGCACAGATTTCGAAACCTGTGCGAACCCTGCGGGAGCAGCTTTAGCCGCGAAGAGGCCAATGCGGGCTTACGCCTGTTTCACCTCGCGCATCGGTTTGCCCTTCACCGGTGCACCGTTAGCCACGTAGTACTTGGCGGTGCTGCGCGGCAGCGGCTTGCGATTGCGGATCTTGTCCGAAATCTTCTCGGCGATCATGATCGTGGTGGCGTTGAGGTTGCCGGTGATGATGATCGGCATGATCGACGCATCGACCACGCGCAGGCCCTTCATGCCGTGCACGCGGCCTTCGCCGTCGACCACTGCCATGTCATCGGTGCCCATCTTGCACGAGCAGGATGGGTGGAAGGCGGTTTCGGCGTGCTCGCGGATGAACTTGTCCAGCTCTTCATCGGTTTGCACGTGTTCGCCTGGGCTGATCTCGCGACCACGGTACGGGTCCAGCGCCGGCTGGGCCATGATTTCGCGGGTCAGGCGGATGCCGTCACGGAATTCCTGCCAGTCCTGCTCGGTTGCCATGTAGTTGAACAGGATGCTCGGGTGCTGGCGCGGGTTCTTCGACTTGGCCTGGATGCGGCCACGGCTTGGCGAACGCATCGAGCCCATGTGCGCCTGGAAACCGTGTTCCTTCACGCCGTTGGAGCCGTTGTAGTTAATCGCGACCGGCAGGAAGTGGTACTGGATGTTCGGCCACTCGAACTCAGGGCGGGTGCGGATGAAACCACCGGCCTCGAACTGGTTGCTGGCGCCGATACCGGTGCCTTTGAACATCCACTCGGCGCCGATGGCCGGCTGGTTCCACCACAGCAGCGATGGGTACAGCGACACGGGCTGGGTGCAAGCGTACTGCAGGTACAGTTCGAGGTGGTCCTGCAGGTTCTCGCCGACGCCCGGCAGGTCGTGCACCACCGGGATGTCGAGGCTCTCCAGCAGGGCGCGAGGGCCGACGCCGGAGCGCTGCAGCAGCTGTGGCGAAGCGATGGCGCCGGAGCTGACGATCACTTCCTTGCGGGCGCGGGCTTCGACGCGCTCTTCACTGTCGCCGACCAAGTAGGTCACGCCGATGGCGCGCTTGCCGTCGAACAGCACACGGTCGCTCAGGGCGTGGGTGACGATGGTCAGGTTCGGGCGCTTCTTGGCCTGATCCAGGTAGCCGCGGGCGGTGCTGGAACGGCGGCCGTTCTTGGTCACCGAACGGTCCATCGGGCCGAAGCCTTCCTGCTGGTAGCCGTTGAGGTCTTCGGTGCGTGGGTAACCGGCTTGCACGCCGGCTTCGACCATGGCGTGGAACAGCGGGTTGTTGCCGGCTTTCGGCGTGGCCACGCTGACCGGGCCGTCGCCGCCGTGGTAGTCGTTCGGGCCGATGTCGCGGGTTTCGGCTTTGCGGAAGTACGGCAGGCAGTCCAGGTAGGTCCAGTCTTCCAGGCCTGGCAGCTCTGCCCAGCCGTCAAAGTCCTTGGCGTTGCCGCGGATGTAGCACATGCCGTTGATCAGCGACGAGCCACCCAGGCCCTTGCCGCGGCCACATTCCATGCGGCGGCCGTCCATGTGCGGCTCCGGGTCGGTCTCGTAGGCCCAGTTGTAGCGGCGGCCCTGCAGCGGGAAGGCCAAAGCGGCTGGCATCTGGGTGCGGAAGTCGAAGCGGTAGTCGGGGCCACCGGCTTCCAGCAGCAGTACGGTAACGCCGGCGTCTTCGGTCAGGCGGGTAGCCAGGGTGTTACCGGCGGAGCCTGCTCCGACGATGATGTAATCGAATTCTTGGGACATGGAAGGACCCTCGTGTTGGCGGTGATCAGGGAGCGGAAACGCCCGTGCACAGTGGCACGGGCGTGGCTGGACAGGGCCTTAGAAGACCGAGTTGTAGCCGCCCAGCTCGACCTGGACCGACTTGATGCGAGTGTATTGAGCCAGCGAGCTGACGCCGTTCTCACGGCCGACGCCCGACTGCTTGTACCCGCCAACCGGCATTTCGGCTGGCGATTCGCCCCAGGCGTTGATCCAGCAGATACCGGCTTCCAGCTGGTGGATGATGCGGTGGGCGCGGGAGATGTCGTTGGTGCAGACACCGGCGGCCAGGCCGTAGTCGGTGTCGTTGGCACGGCGGATGACTTCTTCTTCGGTTTCGTAGGTGAGGATGCTCATCACCGGGCCGAAGATCTCTTCCTTGACGATGGTCATGTCGTCAGTGCAGTCGGTGAACACGGTTGGGGCCACGAAGGCACCGTTGGCGAAATCACCGGCAGTCAGGCGCTCGCCGCCGCACAGCACGCGGGCACCTTCTTCTTTACCCTTGGCGATGTAGCCGAGCACGCTTTCCATGTGCTGGAAGCTGACCAGTGGACCGAAGTTGGTATTCTCGTCTTCCGGATTGCCAACGCGGATGCGGGCAACGCGCTCGGCGATCTTGGCTTCGAAGGCAGCCTTCATTTCAGCCGGGATGA
Source organism: Pseudomonas sp. SMN11 (assembly GCF_052041945.1). NCBI lineage: Bacteria > Pseudomonadati > Pseudomonadota > Gammaproteobacteria > Pseudomonadales > Pseudomonadaceae > Pseudomonas > Pseudomonas sp. SMN11. The sequence goes on from NZ_JBKGGW010000004.1 coordinate 130,334, forward strand.
ACACGCGGGTACCGTTGGTGCAGACCTGACCGGAGCTGTAGAAGTTGGCCATCATGGCGATGTCGGCGGCCTTGTCCAGGTCGGCGTCGGCGCAGATGATCAGTGGCGACTTGCCGCCCAGCTCCATGGTGACTTCCTTGAGCGACGAGCTCGAGGCGCTGGCCATGACCTTCTTGCCGGTGGTGGTGCCGCCGGTGAAGGAGACTTTCTCGATGCGTGGGTGCTCGGTCAGCCAGGTGCCGACTTCGCGACCGCTGCCGGTCAGGACGTTGAACACACCGTTCGGCAGGCCGGCTTCGGTGTAGATCTCGGCCAGTTTCAGGGTGGTCAGCGAAGTGACTTCCGACGGTTTGAAGATCATCGCGTTGCCAGCGGCCAGGGCCGGGGCGGATTTCCACAGGGCGATCTGGATCGGGTAGTTCCACGCGCCGATGCCGACGGTGACGCCCAGCGGCTCGCGGCGGGTGTAGACGAAGGACGATTCGCGCAGCGGGATCTGCTCGCCTTCGATGGCCGGTACCAGGCCAGCGTAGTACTCCAGCACGTCGGCGCCGGTGACGATGTCGACGTAGCGGGTTTCCGAGTACGACTTGCCGGTGTCCAGGGTTTCCAGCATGGCCAGTTCATCGTTGCGCTCGCGCAGGATGTCGACGGCGCGGCGCAGGATGCGCGAACGCTGCATGGCGGTCATCGCGGCCCAGACTTTCTGGCCGCGCTCGGCGCTTTCCACGGCCTTCTCGACGTCAGCCTCGGTGGCACGTTGCACGTGGGCGAGGACTTCGCCGGTAGCCGGGTTGATGGCTTCGAAGGTGGCATCGCTGCCAGCGTCGACGTAAGCGCCATCAATGTAGAGTTTTTGCTTTCCGAAACGGGCCATAGTGTCCTCGCAAGTGCAGTGTGTGGTTGGCTGCGCGTCACGCTCCTGCCGGGTTGGCAAGCGCCGTGCGTGCTTGATCAGCGGCCTGGTCGGTTGTGTCCAGGGTGAGCTGTTTAGCCAGTTGTAGATCCATGTATTCGTATGCAATCCGTACTGCCTGGTCGGTGTCGAATGCATCTCCCGACAGGGCACCACGCAGCCACAGGCCGTCGATCAGGGCCGCCAGGCCGCGGGCTGCCTTGCGCGCATGGTAGAGCGGCAGGGCGCGGCGGAACTGGCAGCACAGGTTGGAATACAGGCGGTGATCGTTGATCCGCTGCAACCTGTGCAAATCGGGCTGGTGCATGCTGGAAGCCCAGAAGGCCAACCAGGTTTTCATTGCCGGGCCGTTCACCTGGCTGGCATCGAAGTTGCCCTCGATGATCACTTTCAGGTGGGCGCGCGGGCTGTCGTCCGTCAGGGCCTGGCGACGTGCTCTAACGCCTTCGTTGAGCATGTTCATGATGTAACCCATCGTCGCTGCGATCAGGCCGTTCTTGTCCCGAAAGTAGTGACTGATGATGCCGTTCGACACACCGGCCAAACGGGCAATCAGCGCAATGCTGGCGTCACCCAGTCCGACCTGATCGACCGCCTGCAACGTGGCTTCGATCAACTGCTGGCGGCGGATGGGCTGCATACCGACCTTGGGCATCTTGCTATCTCCTCAGGCCTGCGAGCAGACGACAAGCGGCTGACTCGGCGAAGGCCAGTCTATTTTGTTTTGATTGAACGTTCAATCAATAAAGAATAAGCTCTGCGACAATTTGTGCCATTGACAGTTTTTCAGGCTGTCCAGAAGGCACCGATTGACACCCCAGGAAATCGCGTAACCCCCGGAATACAAGGCGTTGACGGGCATGAGCGATGCGAAATGCAGATTCTGCCGTACGGTCACTGGCCCTGCGACAGGCCCTTGGAGCGGGCGGGGTGATCTGTGACGAATGCGCGCACCTCAGCTGAGGCGTGGCGTTTTTAGCAGGCCACCTGTCTGTTTTTTTGCAACGTATCGATTCGGGATCGCGGTTTCCAGGGTGCTTTTATAACACCTGATGCAGTGGGGGAATTCCACCAATTGCTCGGGAAAGACTGATTAGCCTCCACAGCCGTACTGCCCGGAGCATTCGTGCAATGAGTTCTGCCTCACTTACCAAGCCCCCCGCCGAGAGGGTACGGGTCAACCGCGTGGTGTTCTTCACCTCCGCGCTGATGATCCTCGTTCTGACTGCCTTGTTGATCGCTGTACCCGAAACCGCCGGCCAGGTGCTGGGCGTGGCCCAGAAATGGCTGACGCGCACCTTCGGCTGGTACTACATGCTGGTGATCGGCGGTTACCTGCTGTTCGTCATTTACCTGGCGTTTTCCGACTACGGCAAGCTCAAGCTTGGCGGCAAGGACGACCAGCCTGACTTCAGCTACGGCGCCTGGGCCGGCATGCTGTTCTCCTCCGGTATCGGCATTTCGCTGCTGTACTTCGGCGCGTCTGAGCCGCTGGACCACTACTTCAATCCACCAGAAGGCACCTCTGCCAGCCTCGAGGCCGCGCGCCAGGGCCTGCAGCTGACCTTCCTGCACTGGGGCTTGCATGGCTGGGCGATCTACGCCCTGGTCGGCCTGGCCGTGGGTTACTTCGCCTACCGCCACAATCAGCCGCTGGCACTGCGTTCGGCGCTGTACCCGCTGGTCGGTGAGCGCTGGGTCAAGGGCGCTGCGGGCAATGCCGTGGACATCTTCGGCATGTTCGTCACCCTGCTGGGCCTGGTGACCAACCTGGGCATCGGTTCGATGCAGGTGGCCTCGGGCCTGGAATACCTGTTCGGCATGGACCATAGCAAGACCAACCTGCTGGTGGTAATCCTGGTCATGGCCGGCGTGGCCACGGTGGCCGCGGTCTCGGGTGTGGAAAACGGCATCCGTCGCCTGTCCAACCTGAACATCATGCTGTTCAGCGGCCTGCTGATCTTCGTCCTGCTGGGTGGTTCGACCCTGCACCTGCTCAACGGCTTCGTGCAAAACGTCGGCGACTACCTCAATGGCATTGTGCTGAAGACCTTCGACCTTTATGTGTATGAAGGCGAAGCCGGAAAGTCCGAGCGCTGGCTGGGCCTGTGGACCGTGTTCTACTGGGCATGGTGGATCTCCTGGGGTCCATTCGTCGGCATGTTCATTGCCCGTATCTCGAAGGGCCGTACCGTGCGCCAGCTGGTCAGCGGCGTGTTGCTGATCCCGCTGGGCTTCACCCTGGCCTGGCTGTCGATCTTCGGCAACACCGCGCTTGACCTGGTGATCAACCAGGGTGCCGTGGAGCTTGGCAAGACGGCCCTTGAACAGCCGTCGATGTCGATCTACCAGCTGCTGGAATACTTCCCGGCGGCCAAGATCGTGATTGGTGTCGCGGTGTTCGTCGGCTTCGTGCTGTTCCTTACCCCGGCCGACTCCGGCGCGGTGATGATGGCCAACCTGTCGTGCAAAGGTGGCAAGGTCGACGAAGACGCCCCGCACTGGATGGTGGTGTTCTGGTCGGTGGTCATCACCCTGGTCACCATCGGCTTGTTGTTCGCCGGCAACTTCGAGGCCATGCAGACCATGGTGGTGCTGGCGGGCCTGCCGTTCTCGGTGGTGCTGGTGCTGTTCATGTTCGGCCTGTACAAGGCCATGAAGCAGGACGTGGCCGTCGAGCAGGAGCGTGCCGAGCTGGCCGCCCGTGGCCGCCGCGGCTTCACTGAGCGCCTGAGCCAGCTGGATCTGCAGCCGACCCAGGCCGTGGTGCAGCGCTTCATGGACAAGCAAGTCAGCCCGGCGCTCAAGGAAGCCGCCGCACAGCTGCAGACCCTGGGCTTCGAGGTGGAGACCCGCGTTGGCCAGTCGCGCAACATGATGGGCTTGCGGGTGATGATGGATGAGGGCAATCCGTTCGTTTACGAAGTGAGCTTGGACGGCTACATGGCTGCGCCGAGTGAAGCGCCGGTGGAAGGCGAGCCGGAAGTGCGCCAGCGCTTCTACCGTGCCGAGGTGTACCTGCACGATGGCAGTCAGGAGTACGACCTGATGGGCTTTGCGCCGGAGCAGATCGTGCGTGACGTGCTGGATCAGTTCGAAAGCCACCGGCAGTTGCTGGGCCGCGTGTATAGCTGATCGCCCTTGAGGCAAACAAAAACCCCGCTCACCTGAGCGGGGTTTTTTTATGCCATTGAGCAGCTGCGGCCGATGTGGGATTTCTGTGGGAGCGGCCTTGTATCGCGAAAGGGCCGCAAAGCGGCCCCGGCAATCTGTGCTGCATGGCTGAAACCCTGGGGCCGCTACGCGCCCCTTTCGCGACGCAAGGCCGCTCCCACAATGACCGTGCGCACTGCAATGTCAGCGGTTGGCGTAGCGCCCGTTCTTACCATGCCCCGGCATCGCCAGGTTGCTGCGCACGGCAATCATCTGCTTGAGCCTTATCAGCTCGATACCCTGGCTCTTGAGCCGAGGCAGCTCGCGCTCCAGCACTTCCAGGGTCTGTGGATAAGGATGCCCGATCAGCACCGCCGAGCCCTGCTTGCGGGCCAGGGCGATGCCCTGCTGCAATTGCCCGGAAATGGCCTCGGTGGTGCGCACGTCATCGAGGAACACATCCCGCGACACATGCGCCAGTCCTTGGGCTTGGGCCTCGGCCGCAGCGACCGTGGCCGCGCTGGTGCGGCTGTCGACGAAGAACAGGTGCCGGCGTTGTAGCTCACCCATCAGCCAGGCCATCGGCTCACGCTGGGCGGTCATGCGGCTACCCATGTGGTTGTTGATGCCAGCGGCGTACGGCACCTTGGCCAGGGCCGCATCCAGGCGCCGCGCCAGCTCTTCGATCGGGATGCCTGGGTGCCAGGCATAGGGCCCGGTCGCCGGGTCCATGGGCATGTGCAGGATCACCGTCTTGCCAGCCTTGTGCGCCTGGCGGGCGAAGTCGGTCGCATGCGGGGTATCGGGCATGATCGCCATGGTCACCGGGCCGGGTAGGGCCAGCGTTCGACTGTCGCGATCGGTACTCTGGCCCAGGTCGTCGATGATGATGCTCAGGTAGGCCTTGCCGGCCGGCGCCGCTTGCGCGACCCCGGCCATCAGGCAGAACAGCAGACACAGCAGATAATGCATGGGGTGGATCAGTCGCCCTTGGTGATGTTCAGGCCCTTGAGCAGGCTCAGGGCCTGGCTCAGCTGGTAGTCACTGTCCTGCGGGCGCTCCTGGCGCTTGCTGCTGCCGGTCGGTCGGTCGGCGCCGCCGTTGCCGTTGCCCAGGTGGCCCTGCAGGTCGGCTTCCTTGAAGGTGTCGTTGTCGCTGGCATCAGCGGTCAGTTTGGCCGGGCGCACTTCGATGTCGGGGACGATGCCCTGGGCCTGGATCGAGCGGCCGTTGGGCGTGTAGTACAGCGCGGTGGTGAGCTTAAGCGCACGGTCGTTGGCCAGTGGCAGCACAGTCTGTACCGAGCCCTTGCCGAAGCTGTCGGTGCCCATCAACACGGCACGCTTCTGGTCCTGAAGGGCGCCCGCGACGATTTCCGAGGCCGAGGCACTACCGCCGTTGATCAACACCACCAGCGGCACGCCTTCGCTGGCGTCGGCCGGGTCGGCATTGAAGCGCAACTCGGAGTTGGCGATGCGGCCCTTGGTGTAGACGATCAGGCCCTTGGTCAGGAAGTGGTCGGCGACTTCCACTGCCGACTGCAACACGCCGCCAGGGTTGTTGCGCAGGTCGAGGACTACCCCACGCAGCTTCTTGCCGTTGTCCTCACGCAGCTTGGCCAGGGCCTTGCCCACTTCGTCGCCGGTCTTGACCTGGAACTGGGTGATACGAATGTAGCCATAGCCGCTCTCAAGCAGCTGGCTCTTCACGCTCTTGACCTGGATCACCGCACGGGCAAGGGTCACGTCGAACGGATTGCCGCCGTCGCGCACCAGGGTCAGGGTAATCTTCTCGCCAATCTTGCCGCGCATCTTGTCGACTGCTTCGGTCATGGTCTGGCCACGGGTAGGTGCGCCGTTGATCTTGACGATCAGGTCACCAGCCTGCACTCCGGCACGCGAGGCCGGGGTGTCGTCGATCGGCGACACCACCTTGATGTTGCCGTCCTCCTGGCCCACTTCGATGCCGAGGCCGCCGAATTCGCCGCTGGTGCTTTCCTGCAGCTCCTGGAAGTCCTCAGGGCCGAGGTAGGCCGAGTGTGGGTCAAGGTTGCTGAGCATGCCCTTGATGGCGTTTTCCAGCAGGGTCTTGTCGTCCACGGGTTCGACGTAGGCGGCCTTGATGCGGTCCATGACCTCGGCGAAGGTGCGCAGTTCTTCCAGCGGCAGTGGCGCCTTGGCGGTCACCTCGGTGGCTGGCACTGCAGCAGTCTTGGCTGGCGAGGCTTTCGCCGGCTCCGCGGCGCTGGCCAGGGGTGCACCGATCGCCAGGGCGATGGTCAGGGCCAGCTGGGTGAGGCGAGGCGAGTGCAGCATGTCGAACGAACTCCTGATCCTGTAAGCGCTCCCTGCGGAGCATCGGCGCAGCGCTTGGCGCCATGCCGTATGTAATGTGTCAGCCGCGGCACCACTGCGAAGGGTCGGTAGGCCGGCCCTGCTGGCGGATGGCGAAGTACAAGCCTGCGCTGTCCTGGCCACCGCTGTCGCCAACGGTGGAGATGGCCTCGCCGGCCTTGACGATGTCGCCGGCGCTCTTGAGCAGGCTCTGGTTGTGGCCGTACAGGCTCAGGTAACCATTACCATGGTCGAGAATGACCAGAAGTCCAGCGCCACGCAACCAGTCGGCAAACACCACGCGCCCGCCGTGCACCGCACGTACCTGGGTGCCAGGGCTGGCGCTGATCATCACCCCGTCCCACTTGGCCCGGGCATCGCTGCCGCGTGCGTCACCAAAGCGTGCCAGCAATCGACCATTGACCGGCCAAGGAAGTTTTCCCCGTGCCGCAGAAAATGCACCACCGTAGCTGGCGCCGTCACTGGAAACCAGTGGCCCGAGGGTTGTGCGGGCCTTTTTCGGTGGCTCGGCATCTTCCTTGTCCGCGCGGGCGGCAAGGGCCTCCTGCTGACGGCGTTTCTCGGCTTCCTGCTGGGCGAGCAGGGCTTTCTTGCGCGCTTCTTCAGCTTCTCGGGCCTGGCGGGCCAGGGTTTCCTCGATGGTCTTGAGCACCTTGGCCAGGTCGGCCTGGTCCTGCTGGCGGGCCTGCAGCTTCTGGTCGCCGTCTTTCACGTCGCTGTTGAGCTTGGCCAGTACCTGCTGGCGCTTGCCGCGCTCGGCGTCCAGCGCCTGGCGGCGGGTGTCGAGATCGGCGCGCTGGGCCAGCAGCTGTTCCTGCTCGCGGGAAATGTTCTGTTCGACACTGGCCAGCTGGCGCAGGGTCTCGTTGAATGCCTTGAGCTGCTCGAGGCGCGCTTTGCTCAGGTAGTCGTAATAGGACAGGGTGCGAGCGAATTTCTCAGGGTTCTGCTGGTTGAGCAGCAGCTTGAGGTATTCCTCGCGGCCGTTGTTCTGGTAGGCCGAACGGGCCTGTATGGCGATCAGCCGTTGTTGTTCAACGCGGGCGCTCTGGAGTTTTTTTTTCTCGGTATCAAGGCGCTCCAGCTCGCCCTCGGTCTTTTTTAGTTCTTGTTGCAGGGCCTCCACCTGCTTCTCCAGATTACCGATGTCGGTTTCAGTGGCCTTGAGGTCTTTTTGCACGCCGGCCTTTTCTTCCTGGAGCTTGCCCAGCGTCTTCTTGAGCTCGGCAATGTCCTGGCGGGTGGCGTCCAGTTGCTGCTGGGTCTGAGCGCGCTCATCGGCGAAGGCCGGGCTGAGCAGGCAGGACAGGGCTAAAGGGATCAGGGCGCGTAGCATGGGGTTTGGCGTACCAAGGATGGAGACTGGCCTAGTATGCCCGTGCGGGCAGGCAAAAAAAACGCCTCGCTGCCGGGGCAGCGGGGCGTTTGTCTGGAATTCATGTGCAAAGGGGCTGCAAGGCGGCCCCGGTACACTGAATCAGGCGTCGACCAGGATCGAAGTACCGGTCATTTCTGCCGGCTTTTCCAGGCCCAGCAGTTTCAGCATGGTCGGCGCCACGTCCGCCAGCACACCGCCTTCGCGGACCTGCACCTTGCGCTTGCCGACATAGATGAACGGCACCGGCTCGCTGGTGTGCGCGGTGTGCGCCTGGCCGGTGCACGCGTCTTCCATCTGCTCGACGTTGCCGTGGTCGGCTGTGATCAGTGCTTCGCCGTCGACCTTCTCCAGCGCCTCGACGATGCGTCCGACACAAGTATCGAGGGCTTCGACTGCTTTGACGGCAGCTTCGAACACGCCAGTGTGGCCGACCATGTCGCCGTTGGCGTAGTTGACCACGATCACGTCAAAACGCTGCTGCTCGATGGCTTCGACGATGCGATCGGTCACTTCAGGGGCGTTCATCTCGGGCTGCAGGTCGTAGGTGGCGACCTTTGGCGACGGGATCAGGATGCGCTCTTCGCCTTCGAACGGCTCTTCGCGGCCACCGGAGAAGAAGAACGTGACGTGCGCATACTTCTCGGTTTCGGCGATGCGTAGCTGAGTCTTGCCGTTCTTTGCCAGGTACTCGCCCAGTACGTTGTTCAGGCTGGACGGGGCATAGGCTGCCGGCGCGGCGATCTTTGCCGAGTACTGGGTCAGGCCGATGTAGGCGGCCATCTTCGGCAGGCGGGCACGCGGGAATTCGTTGAAGTCCGGCTCGACGAAGGCGCGCGACAGCTCGCGGGCGCGATCGGCGCGGAAGTTCATGAAGATCACAGCGTCGCCGTCTTCGACCTTGACTGCCTCGCCAATGCGCGTGGCCTTGACGAATTCGTCGTTCTCTTCGCGGGCGTAGGCGGCTTCCAGGCCTGCCAGCGCGGTGTCGGCGGTGTAGTCGGCAACGCTGTCGACTATCAGGTTGTAGGCGGCGCTGACGCGGTCCCAGCGGTTGTCGCGGTCCATTGCGAAGTAGCGGCCGATCAGGCTGGCGATCCGGCCCTTGCCGAGCTTGGCAAAGGTCGCGTCGAGCAGTTCGATCGACGATTGCGCGCTGCGTGGCGGGGTGTCACGGCCATCGAGGAAGGCGTGCAGGTAGATCTTCTCGGCACCGCGCTGCGCGGCCAGTTCGGCCATGGCAACCAGGTGGTCCTGGTGGCTGTGCACGCCACCGTCGGACAGCAGCCCGAGGATGTGCACCGCCTTGCCAGCGCCCGCAGCCTTGTCCACCGCGCCGGTGAGTACCGGGTTCTGGAAGAACTCGCCATCGCGGATGGCCTTGGTCACCCGGGTGAAGTCCTGGTAAACGACGCGCCCGGCGCCGAGGTTCATGTGACCGACTTCGGAGTTGCCCATCTGCCCGTCCGGCAGGCCGACATCCATCCCTGATCCGGAAATCAGGCCATGCGGCTGGGTGGCGCGCAGGCGGTCATAGACCGGTGTGTTGGCGGAATAGATGGCGTTGTATTCGGGGCTTTCGCTGTGGCCGAATCCATCCAGGATGATCAGGACCAGGGGTTTGGGCGTACTCGTCATCAATCAAACTCACGGTTGTTCAAAGATGATAAAGACACGCATTTTAGGGCAAATGCGCCATCAGCGGCGAATAATCGTCCTGTCGCCCGACCGGCGCAGGCAGCCCGGTAACATGAAGGTACCTTTACCGGCGACCCGTCGGGCTTTGGTGGCACTGGGGGGCTGTGTATACTGGCCGGCATTTTCAATCGCCTGGAACACCGCTGATGGTTGCTCACCTGATTCAATTCGCGACAGATCACTACATCCTGGTGGCGATCTTCGTGGTTCTGCTGGTTGCCCTGCTCGTCAATGAACTGCGCCGTGGCGGCCAGAGCCTGAGCAACGGCCAGCTGACCGCGCTGGTCAATGCCGACAAGGCACTGGTTATCGACATTCGTCCTTCCAAGGAATACTCCGCCGGCCACATCGTCGGTGCGCTGAATATTCCGCAGGACAAGATCGCCAACCGCATGACCGAGCTCGAGAAGCACAAAGAGAAGACCTTGATCATCGTCGATGCGATGGGCCAGCAGTCCGGCGCGGTCTGCGGCGAGCTGATCAAGGCTGGTTACACCGCCGCCAAACTGAGCGGTGGCGTTTCCAGCTGGAAAGCCGATAACCTGCCCCTGGTGAAGTGATATGAAGCCCGTCATCGTCTATTCCAGCGACTACTGCCCCTACTGCATGCGCGCCAAGTACCTGCTCGAGAGCAAGGGCGTGGCCTTCGAGGAAATCAAGGTCGACGGCAAGCCGCAGGTTCGCGCCGAGATGAGCCAGAAGGCCGGCCGTACATCGGTGCCGCAGATCTGGATCGGCGGCACCCACGTCGGTGGATGCGATGACCTCTATGCCCTGGAGCGCGCCGGCAAGCTCGACGCGCTGCTGGCGGCCTGATTTGCACTGCATTCAAAAACATTAGGATTAAGGATCTGCCATGACTGACCAACAGACCAACGGCGCTGCTGCAGAAGACAACAGCCCTCAGTTCTCCATGCAGCGCATCTACGTGCGTGACCTGTCGTTCGAAGCCCCGAAAAGCCCGCAGATCTTCCGTCAGACCTGGGAGCCGAGCGTTGCCCTGGACCTGAACACCAAGCAGAAGGCCCTGGAAGGTGACTTCCACGAAGTGGTTCTGACCCTGTCGGTGACCGTCAAGAACGGCGACGAAGTGGCCTTCATCGCTGAAGTTCAGCAGGCAGGCATCTTCCTGATCAAGAACCTCGACGCTTCGTCGATGAGCCACACCCTCGGCGCGTTCTGCCCAAACATCCTGTTCCCGTATGCCCGTGAAACCCTGGACAGCCTGGTGACCCGTGGTTCGTTCCCGGCCCTGATGCTGTCGCCGGTCAACTTCGATGCCCTGTACGCGCAAGAGCTGCAGCGCATGCAGGAAACTGGCGAAACGCCGACCGTGCAGTAATTCTGCCGGTAACACAAAAGCGCCTCTCGGGGCGCTTTTTTGTTTCCTGTACCGGCATCTTCGCGGACACGCCCGCTCCCACAGATACTGCACAACCTTCAAGTTTTGCGCGGTCTCTATGGGAGCGGGCATGCCCGCGAAAGGGCCGGTACAGGTTAGAGATCAGCTACCGGCAAACCCGTTTTGCCGCCAGGCTTCATACACCGTCACTGCCACGGTATTGGACAGGTTCAGGCTGCGGCACCCCGGCCGCATCGGCAGGCGCAGGCGTTGCTCGGCCGGCAGGCTGTCGAGTACTTCGGCCGGCAGGCCGCGGCTCTCTGGCCCGAACAGGAACGCATCACCGGGCTGATAAGCCACTTCATGGAACGGGTGCGAGCCCTTGGTGGTGAAGGCGAACAGTCGCGGATTGCCCAGGCTTTCCAGGCATCCGGCCAGGCTTTCGTGGCGCTTGAGCGTGGCATACTCGTGGTAATCCAGCCCGGCACGGCGCAGGCGCTTGTCGTCCAGTTCAAAGCTGATCGGCTCGATCAGGTGCAGGGCGCAACCGCTGTTGGCACAGAGGCGGATGATGTTGCCGGTATTCGGCGGAATTTCTGGTTGAAAAAGGATGACGTGAAACATGCACGGCTCCAAACGTGAAGATGGCGAGCATTCTACCCCTGAACCTGACCTGCGTTCGAAGGCCTGGCCACGCATGCTGCTTTCACTGGCGCTGTTCGGCATGTTGGTGGGCCTGATGATTGGTCGTCTGACTGCTCCTGATGAGCATGTGCTGGAACAGGTCGAGGTGGTGCAGGATGGCTTGGACCTGTGGTTCAACGAAGAGCCCAAGCTGCATGGTGAAAACGTAGAAGGCACCGTGGCGCTTTTGTTCGAGGCCGAGGGCAAGGCGCAGCGCGGCCAGTTGGACCTGCAGGGCAAGCCGGTCGGCTGGCGTTTGCAGAAGAGTGACAAGGGGCTGTTGCTGACGGTGATTGCCGCGCGTCCCCTGCACGGCGAATGGGCCGGTGCAGAGGACGCTGGGCGTTGGCGGGTGCAGGTGAAGCTGCACGAATAAAAGAGGGGATATCTCGGCCTGCCTGTACCAAGGTCCCCAAAAGGGCTTACAGCAAATTAAAGAGGGGATGGCCCGGCCTGCCTGTACCGAGGTCCCCGAAAGCGGCGTTACTGCGAATAAAAGAGGGGTCACCCGGCCTGCCTGTACCAGGGCCCCCGAAACTGGACATGTATTAGCTATTGCAGGGGGCGTGCCAGTTTTTAAAACCCATGAATACTGGGTTTTCAGGGTGATTTGGCCGGGTTTCAAGGGGATTTGTGCCTTCGTGAGGTGCACTGGGCACAGCATCGGTGCACCGGAAAGCAGAAATGACTGGGGCCGCAAAAGCGGCCCCAGAGGTTTCACGGGTTAACAGGGATCAGTGGTCCTCACCCTCGTCCTCATCCCCGCCATCGACGTTCATCCCCAACTCCTTGATCTTGCGGGTCAGGGTATTGCGCCCCCAGCCCAGCAGCACTGCCGCATCACGCCGGCGTCCGGCGGTGTGCTTGAGCGCGGTCTCGATCATGATCCGTTCGAAGCTGGGGACCGCACTGTCGAGCAAATTCGACTGCCCGCGCGCCAGGGCCTGGTCAGCCCACTGGCGCAGCGCCTGTTCCCAGTTGGTCACCGGTGCTGCGTCCTGCGGCAGGTTCAGCAGCTCCGGCGGCAGGTCGCCGATCAGCACCTCGCGGCTAGAGGCCATCACGGTGATCCAGCGGCAGGTGTTTTCCAGCTGGCGCACGTTGCCCGGCCACGGCAGGTTACGGATGAACTCTTCGGTTTCCGGCTTGAGCAGCTTCGGCTCTACGGCCAGTTCCTGGGCGGCACGGCCGAGGAAGTGTCGGGCCAGCGCCGGAATGTCCTCGCGGCGGTCGGCCAGGCGCGGAATATGGATGCGAATCACGTTGAGGCGATGGAACAAGTCCTCACGGAATTTGCCGGCCGTCACCAGTGACTCCAGATTCTGGTGGGTTGCCGCAATGATGCGTACATCGACCTTCACCGGCACGTGGCCGCCAACGCGATAGAACTCGCCATCGGCCAGCACCCGCAACAGGCGGGTCTGGGTATCGGCTGGCATGTCGCCGATCTCGTCGAGGAACAAGGTACCGCCGTCGGCCTGCTCGAAGCGGCCGCGGCGCAGGTTGGCCGCGCCGGTGAAGGCACCTTTCTCGTGGCCGAACAGCTCCGACTCCATCAGGTCCTTGGGGATGGCCGCCATGTTCAGGGCGATGAATGGCGATGCCGCACGCGGGCTGTGGCGGTGCAGGGCGTGCGCCACCAGCTCTTTGCCGGTACCGGACTCACCGTTGATCAGGACGGTGATGTTGGAGTGACTCAGGCGGCCGATGGCGCGGAAGACTTCCTGCATCGCCGGCGCTTCGCCGATGATTTCCGGCGTGCGGGCCAAGGCCTGCGGTACATCGAGGCCTTGCTGTTCCTGGGCGTGCTGATTGGCACGTTTGACCAGCGACACCGCTTCGTCGACGTCGAACGGCTTGGGCAGGTACTCGAAGGCACCACCCTGGTACGACGCCACGGCGCTGTCCAGGTCGGAATGGGCGGTCATGATGATGACCGGCAGGCGTGGGTGCTGTTCGCGGATCTGCGCCAGCAGGTCGAGGCCGCTGGCGCCGGGCATGCGAATGTCGGAAATGATCACATCAGGCTGCTGGCGGGCTAGGCGGCCCATGACACCATCGGCGCTGTCGAAGCTCTGGGTGGTCATGCCTTCCTGTTGCAGGGCTTTTTCCAGGACCCAGCGGATGGAGCGATCATCATCGACGATCCATACGGTTTCACTTCGGCTCATGAGGCGGTGGCTCCTTGTTCCAGGGGCAGGAAGATCGAGAAGGCGGTGTGCCCTGCGTGGCTTTCACACTCGATCAGGCCCTGGTGCTGGCTGATGATGTTCTGGGTAATGGCCAGGCCGAGCCCGGTACCGTCCGGGCGCCCACTGACCATGGGATAGAAAAGCGTGTCCTGCAGTTCCGCAGGGATGCCTGGGCCGTTGTCGATGATCTCGATACGCGCCGCCAGGCGATGGCGCACGTGGCCGATGGTGAACTGGCGCACGGCACGGCTGCGCAGGGTGATGCGACCCAGGCGCAACTCGTTCTGCGAACTGATCGCCTGCATCGCGTTGCGCACGATGTTCAGTACGGCCTGGATCATCTGCTCGCGGTCGATCAGCACATCCGGCAGGCTTGGGTCGTAGTCGCGCACCAATGTGATGCATCCCTGACTTTCGGCTTCGACCAGGCTGCAGACCCGCTCCAGTACTTCGTGGATGTTGGTCATGGCCAGCGACGGCAACTTGTTCGAGCCGAGCATGCGGTCGACCAGGTTGCGCAGGCGGTCGGCCTCTTCAATGATCACGTTGGTGTAGTCGCGCAGCCCCTCTTCGGGCAGTTCGCGAGCCAGCAGCTGTGCGGCGCCACGAATACCGCCGAGCGGGTTCTTGATCTCGTGGGCCAGGCCGCGCACCAGCATCTTGGTCGTTTCCTGCTTGCTCAGCTGGGCTTCTTCCTTGGTGATGCGCAGCAAGCGATCACGCGGGTGCACTTCCAGCAGCAGCAAGGTATTGCCCTGATGCAGGATCGGCGTCACGGCATAGTCGACGGTGATGGCCTGCCCGGTCAGCGAGGTCAGTTGCGCTTCACGCTTGGTGAACGGGTGCGCCTGTTCCACGGCCTGGCGCAGCGAGTTGAGCGCCTCGGTCGATTCGGTGAACAGCTCACTGATGAACTGTCCGTGGCTGCGCTGGCCGCTGACGGCCAGGAGCATTTCCGCAGCCGGGTTCATGTATTCCAGGCGCAGCTCGGCATTGAGCAGGAGCGTTGCGGTGGTCAGGTTGTCCAGAAGCAGACGGTGCTGTGCATCGCTGATGGTCATAAGGCGTCGTTGACCTCTTTTGGCGCTTGTCAGGCAGGGCGCGGCCGTGGCCGGGCAGGCGGTGGGTCCGCTGATACCAGTCTCTGTACAGGAAAATGCAAGAAACAAACCAAGGCTCCGAAAAGAAGCGGAATTGCCTGATAAAGACCTGGAATTGCGCTTATTCGGACCAGATTGCCGTGATTTATCGTTTCAAGTGACCCGTTTTGGGTTGCAGGTCGAAGCGCTTGGTACGTTTATGCACCAATATAGAGCATTGCTGAAGTCAGCGTTTTACGCACAGGTGTGCGGTTGCGCGGACCAGGGCCATGTGCCGGAGCGCGTCGCTGGCATGACCGGCTAGGGCGTCGGTCAATTGGCGAGGGCAATCGTCAAGCGGCTTGCGGTCCAGGTTGCCCAGTTCGAACAGCAATGTCGCCTGGAGCATGTCCAGGCGCGGGCGCAATTCATCTGCGAGATTCCGGGCTTGCTGAGGGGGCCGCTTCCCCAGTGCCGTCCAGCGGTCGATCAGGGCGTACTGGACGATTTTGTTGGCTTCGATCTGGTCGGCAAAAAAGGCCGCGGCCCGTTCGGGAGTCAGATCGTAGTCATGGGCTGCAGCTTGAACCTGCTGCAGAACCTCTTGTTCTCGCAGCGGGGCCTCGACTGGCACGCCATTGTCCCATTTGTGCACGGCCACGGCGTAGGCCAGGTCCAGGCGCTGCCCTATTGCCGCGAGCAAAGGTTTGAGGTCGGGTTGTGAGGGGGAACTGCAGCCGAAAAGAGGTATGACGAAGAACAGCACGAAGGGCAGGGGGCGCATGGCAATCTCCTTATTGTCGGAGATTTGATTGTGCGCAGTCAGGTAAGCCTTGCTTGTAGGAAGTATCTGAAAGCGATGAGCGTAAAACAAAAAACGGCCTTCAGAAGAAGGCCGTTTTCGGTGATTCAGATTGGCGCCAGGCGCCAGCCAGATCAGCAGCTGTAGTACAGTTCGTATTCCAGCGGGTGCACGAAGGTGCGGACCTTGATTTCTTCTTCGCTCTTCAGCTCGATGAAGGCATCGATGAAGTCGTCGGAGAACACGCCGCCCTTGGTCAGGAACGCACGGCCTTTGTCCAGCTCTTCCAGGGCCTCTTTCAGGCTGCCGCAAACCTGCGGGATGTCCTTGGCTTCTTCTGGTGGCAGGTCGTACAGGTTCTTGTCGGCAGCATCGCCTGGGTGGATCTTGTTCTGGATGCCGTCCAGGCCAGCCATCAGCAGGGCCGCGAAGGCCAGGTACGGGTTGGCCGATGGGTCCGGGAAGCGTGCTTCGATACGGCGGGCTTTCGGGCTGCCGACGTAAGGAATGCGGATCGAGGCGGAACGGTTGCGAGCCGAGTAGGCCAGCATTACCGGCGCTTCGAAGCCTGGGACCAGACGCTTGTACGAGTTGGTCGACGGGTTGGTGAAGCCGTTCAGGGCCTTACCGTGCTTGATGATACCGCCGATGAAGTACAGGGCGGTATCGGACAGGCCAGCATAGCCTTCACCGGAGAAGGTGTTCTTGCCGTCTTTCCAGATCGACATGTGCACGTGCATGCCCGAGCCGTTGTCGCCGTACAGTGGCTTCGGCATGAAGGTGGCGGTACGGCCGTAGGCGTCGGCAACGTTGTGCACGACGTATTTCAGGGCCTGTACTTCGTCAGCTTTCTTCACCAGGGTGTTGAACTTGACGCCGATTTCGTTCTGGCCGGCAGTCGCCACTTCGTGGTGGTGAACTTCAACGGTCTGGCCCATTTCTTCCAGAGCGTTGCACATGGCGGTACGGATTTCGTGGTCGTGGTCGAACGGCGGAACCGGGAAGTAGCCGCCTTTCACGCCTGGGCGGTGGCCTTTGTTGCCGCCTTCCACGTCAGCGTCAGACATCCACGAGCCTTGCTCGGAGAAGATCTTGAACATCGAACCGGAGATGTCCGACTTGAACTTCACTTCGTCGAAGATGAAGAACTCTGGCTCTGGGCCGGCGAAGACGGTGTCACCGATGCCGGTGCTCTTCAGGTACTCTTCGGCGCGCTTGGCGATCGCACGTGGGTCGCGATCGTAGCCCTGCATGCTCGACGGGTCGACGATGTCGCAGGTGATGATCAGGGTTGGTTCTTCGGTGAACGGGTCCAGAACGGCGGTCTCGTCAACCGGCATCAGGATCATGTCGGACGCTTCGATGCCTTTCCAGCCAGCGATGGAGGAACCGTCGAACATCTTGCCGACTTCGAAGAAGTCTTCGTCCAGGCCATCACGCGCCGGCATGGTCACGTGATGCTGTACGCCCTTGGTGTCCGTGAAACGCAGATCAATCCACTTGACGTCATGATCTTTGATGAGTTGAACCGACTTCGACATGTTGTCCTCCGGAGGGTCTAGAGCGCGGTGGGCCGCTGCTCTGGAAAAAGGGTGTTGCCGGGCGCGGATAGTCGGCCAAGCTTACCTGCCTCACAAGGGAGCAAATTGCATGCCAGTGCCCGAAAATGGCGAGGGCGAGATAAAAAGGGGCGTTTGCGGGCATTTGCTGGGGTCGTAGCGGACAAAAGTGCACCCTTAGGAGGCAGGAATTCAGGGTTGAGCACCAAATGAGTGCATGGCTCGAAAGCTATGCTTACTTTGAGGGCCTTTTCCCGGGTAAACCCGCTCCCACAGGGATTGCACAGTGCTGGAAGCGTGTGTGGTCCCTGTGGGAGCGGGTTTACCCGCGAAAGGGCCGGCACAGGCGCCACAAAACCTGGCCTCTGCATTTATCTGAAAGCTTCTGATCAAAAGTTGGTCAAATCCTGAGCAATTTCCGCTATAATTCGCGCCCCTCATTTTCGGCAGGCCCTGCGCGCGCTGTTAACCCAATGAAACTTATCGTCAAAGTCTTCCCAGAAATCACCATCAAGAGCCGGCCGGTGCGCAAGCGCTTCATCCGCCAGCTCGGCAAGAACATCCGCAACGTGCTCAAGGATCTCGATCCTGAGCTCGCGGTCGATGGTGTCTGGGACAATCTCGAGGTGGTCACCCGCGTCGAGGACGAGAAGATCCAGCGCGAGATGATCGAGCGCCTCACCTGCACCCCGGGTATCACCCACTTCCTGCAGGTCGAGGAATACCCGCTGGGCGACTTCGACGACATCGTCGCCAAGTGCAAGCACCACTTCGGCCACCTGCTGGCCGGCAAGCGCTTCTCGGTGCGTTGCAAGCGCGGCGGCCATCACGACTTCACCTCTATGGACGTCGACCGCTACGTCGGCAGCCAGCTGCGCCAGCAGTGCGGCGCCGCCGGCATCGACCTGAAGACGCCTGAAGTCGTGGTGCGTATGGAGATCCGCGATCAGCGCCTGTACGTGATCCACAACCAGCACAACGGAATCGGCGGCTACCCGCTGGGTGCCCTGGAGCAGACCCTGGTGCTGATGTCCGGTGGTTTCGACTCCACCGTGGCGGCCTACCAGATGATGCGCCGCGGCCTGATGACCCACTTCTGCTTCTTCAACCTCGGCGGCCGTGCCCACGAGCTGGGCGTGATGGAAGTGGCCCACTACCTGTGGAAAAAGTACGGCAGCAGCCAGCGCGTGCTGTTCATCAGCGTGCCGTTCGAAGAAGTGGTCGGCGAGATCCTCAACAAGGTCGACAACAGCTACATGGGCGTAACCCTCAAGCGCATGATGCTGCGCGGTGCCGCGCACATGGCCGACCGCCTGCAGATCGACGCGCTGGTGACCGGCGAGGCGATCTCCCAGGTCTCCAGCCAGACCCTGCCGAACCTGTCGATCATCGACTCGGCCACCGACAAGCTGGTGCTGCGCCCGTTGCTGGCCAGCCACAAGCAGGACATCATCGACCAGGCCACCGAAATCGGCACCGCCGACTTCGCCAAGCACATGCCGGAATATTGCGGCGTGATCTCGGTGAACCCGACCACCCATGCCAAGCGTCACCGCATGGAGCACGAAGAAAAGCAGTTCGACATGGCCGTGCTGGAGCGCGCCCTGGAGCGCGCCAAGTTCATCTCCATCGACCACGTGATCGACGAGCTGGGCAAGGACATCGAAATCGAGGAAGTGGTCGAGGCGCTGCCAGGCCAGATCGTCATCGACATTCGTCACCCCGATGCCCAGGAAGACGAACCACTCGCACTGGACGGTATCGAAGTCCAGGCCATGCCGTTCTATGC
Organism: Pseudomonas sp. SMN11; assembly: GCF_052041945.1. NCBI lineage: Bacteria > Pseudomonadati > Pseudomonadota > Gammaproteobacteria > Pseudomonadales > Pseudomonadaceae > Pseudomonas > Pseudomonas sp. SMN11. Next base: position 149,277 of record NZ_JBKGGW010000004.1, read on the forward strand.
CATCAACAGCAAGTTCAAGCACCTGGACCCTACGCGCCAGTACTTGCTGTATTGCGACAAAGGTGTGATGAGCCGTTTGCACGCACACCACCTGCTCAGTGAGGGACATGCCAATGTGCGTGTTTATCGTCCGACATAAGACGCCAGGGCTGTATGGCGGCAGCATCCGCCATCGCCCTCCCGACCATCGGGCCCGCTGAGCCTAAAAGCGTACATATTCGCCGCCTACACTAGGTGGCAACCGAATCCTCTGATCGAGATACAGTTGTGATCGAAAATCTGCGTAACATCGCCATCATCGCCCACGTTGACCATGGTAAAACCACCCTGGTCGACAAACTCCTGCGTCAGTCCGGCACTCTGGAGCGTAACGAGCTCAACGACGAGCGCGTCATGGACTCCAACGACCAGGAAAAAGAGCGCGGTATTACCATTCTGGCGAAAAACACCGCCATCAACTGGAACGGCTACCACATCAACATCGTCGACACCCCCGGCCACGCCGACTTCGGTGGCGAGGTTGAGCGTGTAATGTCGATGGTTGACTCCGTGCTGCTGCTGGTCGACGCCCAGGACGGCCCGATGCCGCAAACCCGCTTCGTGACCAAGAAGGCTTTCGAAGCCGGCCTGAAACCGATCGTCGTGATCAACAAGGTCGACCGTCCGGGCGCGCGTCCTGACTGGGTTCTGGACCAGATCTTCGACCTGTTCGACAACCTCGGTGCCACCGACGAACAGCTGGACTTCAAAGTCGTCTACGCCTCGGCCCTGAACGGCATTGCCGGTCTGGACCACACCGCCATGGGCGAAGACATGACCGCCCTGTACCAGTCGATCGTCGACAACGTACCGGCACCGGACGTTGACCGTGACGGTTCGTTCCAGATGCAGATCTCCGCGCTGGACTACAACAGCTTCCTCGGCGTTATCGGCGTTGGCCGTATCGCCCGTGGCCGCGTCAAGCCGAACACCCCGGTTGTCGCCATCGACACCAACGGCAAGAAGCGTAACGGTCGTATCCTGAAGCTGATGGGCCACCACGGCCTGCACCGCGTCGACGTCGAAGAAGCCCAGGCTGGCGACATCGTCTGCATCAGCGGTTTCGACGAGCTGTTCATCTCCGACACCTTGTGCGCCCCGGACGCGGTAGAAGCGATGAAGCCGCTGACCGTTGACGAGCCGACCGTTTCGATGACCTTCCAGGTCAACGACTCGCCGTTCTGCGGTAAGGAAGGCAAGTTCGTCACCAGCCGTAACATCAAGGACCGTCTGGACAAGGAGCTGCTGTACAACGTTGCTCTGCGCGTTCAGGAAACCGATTCCCCTGACAAGTTCAAGGTATCGGGCCGTGGTGAGCTGCACCTGTCCGTTCTGATCGAAACCATGCGCCGTGAAGGCTTCGAGATGGCCGTGGGCCGTCCTGAAGTGATCATCCGCGAAGTCGACGGCGTCAAGCAGGAGCCGTTCGAGAACGTCACCATCGACATCCCTGAAGAATCCCAGGGCAAGGTCATGGAAGAGATGGGTCTGCGTAAAGGCGACCTGACCAACATGGTGCCGGATGGCAAGGGCCGTGTGCGCCTGGAGTACAACATTCCAGCCCGTGGTCTGATCGGTTTCCGTAACCAGTTCCTGACCCTGACCAACGGTGCAGGCATCCTGACCTCGATCTTCGATCGTTACGACACCATGAAGTCGGGCCAGATGTCCGGCCGTCTGAACGGTGTTCTGGTTTCGGTTGAAACCGGCAAGGCACTGACCTACTCGCTGGAAACCCTGCAGGCTCGCGGCAAGCTGTTCGTCGAACACGGCCAGGAGATCTACAACGGTCAGATCATCGGCCTGAACAGCCGTGACAACGACCTGGGCGTGAACCCGACCAAAGGCAAGAAGCTCGACAACATGCGTGCTTCGGGCAAAGACGAAGTCATCGCCCTGGTTCCGCCAGTTCGCCACACCCTGGAACAGGCTCTGGAATTCATCCAGGACGACGAGCTGTGCGAAGTCACTCCTAAGTCGATCCGTCTGCGCAAGAAGATCCTGGACGAAGGCGAGCGTACCCGCGCTGCCAAGAAAGCCAAGAACTGAGTTAGCTCAGGCTGAATAAAAACGCCCCCGGTCGAAAGGTCGGGGGCGTTTTTTTTGGTCTGGTCTTTGTGTGTATGGCACCGGCTCTGCCGGTGTTCGCGGGTTAAACCCGCTCCCACAGGGGATGTGCAATGCCCACGGCCGGCGCCGTACCTGTGGGAGCGGGTTTACCCGCGAAAAGGCGAACATCAATGTGAGTAGGAGTGGTGCAGGGATGGGCTTGTCTTTAGGTTGCAGGTGGCCACCATGGGTCCGCCTCGACATTTTCAGCGCCTATGAGATCGAGCGCCGCCACACCATCACAACCCAGGCATGCGCCTGGTGGCCATCACCCGATCAAAAGGCGAATCAGCGGCCAACAACCTTCGGCTTGTAAGCACAATACCCCGGCCGCGGCCCGACCTTGGGGTGATTGCGGCAGGTATCCGGCCGCTTGTCATAGATGGTGCACAGCCGGCTCTTGCGATCCAGGTACATGCAGTCGTCGTTGCTCATCCGGGTCAGGGTGAAGATCCCCGACTTCTGATTGAAGCGCTCGATAATGCCTTCCTTCTGCAAACGCTTGGCCACGTTCTTCGGCGGTTCGTCTTTCTCGAATTCATCTACCACGCCAATGCGGATCAGATCCTTGATCTTCACCTCTACCGGCAGGGTGCAGCAGGTCGAATGGCAGCCATGGCACATGTTGCTGGTGTAGCGCTGCCAGGTCTCGAGGCGGTCGACTTCGGCCGCGGCGATCAGGGTCGTTTTCATCGTTATGGGGGTGAATCACGGTCTTGGGGCGCGCGATCATACCGGAATTGTTCAATTTATGAACAACCTTTTGACCGAATGCGCAAAGGTTCATGAAAACCGCGAACACTGGCTGTCGCTCTTGGTCGAAGCGTCTAGGCTCAACAGTCTCCCTCCGCTTTCGTCAACTTGCCCGAGGATGCCGCATGTCCCAGGAACCTGAAGCTCGTGACGCCGAAGTCGCGGATTTTCGCGCTGCTGTACTGGATAAGCTGACCTACGCGGTCGGCAAGGATCCGGAGCATGCCTTCGACCACGACTGGTTCGAAGCCATCGCTCTGGCCGCGCGCGATCACATGGTCGACCACTGGATGGACCACACCCGTCGCGCCTATCGACGCAGCCAGAAGCGGGTCTACTACCTTTCCCTGGAATTTCTCATCGGCCGGCTGCTCTACGACAGCCTGAGCAACCTCGGCTTGCTGGATATCGCCCGGGATGCCCTCGAAGGCCTGAACGTCGATCTGGAGCGCATTCGCCTGCTCGAACCGGATGCCGCCTTGGGCAATGGTGGCCTTGGCCGCCTGGCAGCCTGCTTCATGGAGAGCATGTCGACCTTGGGCATCGCCGCCCATGGCTATGGCATCCGTTACGAACACGGGCTGTTCCGCCAGGCAGTGGTCGATGGGTGGCAGCAGGAGCAGACCGAGAACTGGCTGGACTTCGGCAACCCCTGGGAGTTCGAGCGCGCCGAGGTAATCTACCCGATCAGTTTCGGTGGCAGCGTCGAAACCGTGCACGATACACACGGCCAGCAACGCCAGGTGTGGTCACCGGGCGAGACGGTGCGGGCGGTAGCCTACGACACGCCCGTGGTCGGCTGGCGCGGTGCCAGCGTCAACACCTTGCGCCTGTGGCGGGCGCGGGCACTGGAAGAGCTGCACCTTGAGCGCTTCAATGCCGGTGACCACTTGGGTGCTGTCGCCGAAGTGGCGCGGGCCGAGAGCATCTCGCGGGTGCTGTATCCGGCCGATAGCACCGAGGCCGGTCAGGAGCTGCGCCTGCGCCAGGAGTACTTCTTTGTTTCGGCGTCGCTGCAGGACCTGCTGCGTCGCCACCTGAACATGCACCAGAACCTGCTCAACCTGCCGGATGCGGCCGCCATCCAGCTGAATGACACGCACCCTTCGATCGCCGTGGCCGAGCTGATGCGGCTATTGGTCGACCAGCATGAAATTCCCTGGGACAAGGCCTGGGAGCTGACGGTCGGCACGCTGGCCTACACCAACCACACCCTGCTGCCCGAGGCTCTGGAAACTTGGCCGGTGGCGCTGATGGAACGCATGCTGCCGCGGCACATGCAGATCATCTACCTGATCAATGCCTACCATATCGACAGCCTGCGGGCCAAAGGCCTGCACGACTTCGATGTGCTGCGCGCGGTATCGCTGATCGAAGAGGACAACGGCCGTCGGGTGCGCATGGGCAACCTGGCATTCCTTGGCTCGCACAGCGTCAATGGCGTGTCGGCGCTGCACAGCAAGCTGATGAAGAGCACCGTGTTCGCCGAGCTGCACAAGCTCTACCCGCAGCGGATCAACAACAAGACCAACGGCATCACCTTCCGCCGCTGGCTGTACCAGTCCAACCCGCAGCTGACCGAGATGCTGGTCGAGGCGCTTGGGCCGGAGCTCAAGGACGACCCCGAAGGGCGCTTGGCCGGGCTGGTGCCGTTCGCCGACAAAGCCAGCTTCCGCAAGCAGTTCGCCGCCCAGCGCCTGCACAGCAAGCGTGCCCTGGCCAGTATCATCCAGGACCGGATAGGCGTCACGGTCAACCCTGAGGCGCTGTTCGACGTGCAGGTCAAGCGCATCCACGAGTACAAGCGCCAGTTGCTCAACCTCCTGCACACCGTGGCGCTGTACCAGGCCATGCGCAACGACCCCGGTACCAACTGGGTACCGCGGGTGAAGATCTTCGCCGGCAAGGCCGCAGCCAGTTACCACCAGGCCAAGCTGATCATCAAGCTGGCCAACGACATCGCCCGGGTGGTCAACAACGACCCGACCGTGCGCGGCCTGCTCAAGGTGGTGTTCCTGCCCAACTACAACGTCAGCCTGGCCGAAAGCATCATCCCGGCGGCGGACCTGTCGGAGCAGATCTCCACCGCCGGTTACGAGGCGTCGGGTACCAGCAACATGAAATTCGGCCTCAACGGCGCGCTGACCATCGGCACGCTCGACGGTGCCAACGTCGAGATGTGCGAGCAGGTGGGTGCGGACAACATGTTCATCTTCGGCCTGACTGCGCAGCAGGTGGAGGCGCGGCGCAAGGCGGGGGACTTCGGTGCGAATGCGGCGATTGCGGCGTCCAGCCGATTGGGCGATGTGCTGCAGGCGATTCGCAGCGGGGTGTTCTCGCCGGATGATCCGTCACGCTATGCGGGGTTGATCGATGGGCTGGTGGCCTATGACCGGTTCCTGGTGTGCGCCGACTTCGATGCCTACTGGGATGCCCAGCGGCGGGTCGAGGAGTTGTGGCACACACCGCAGGAGTGGTGGCGCATGGCAGTGCTGAACACAGCGCGGATGGGCTGGTTCTCCTCGGACCGGACCATTCGTGAATACGCCACCGAGATCTGGAAGGCTCTGGATTGAGGCAGGGCATGCGGTCATTGTGGGAGCGGCCTTGTGTCGCGAAAGGGCTGCGCAGCAGCCCCACAATCTATGCAACTCAGCTGAAATCCCTGGGGCTGCTTCGCGGCCCTTTCGCGAGACAAGGCCGCTCCCACAGAGTCCGTGCAGTTGGCCGAATGTGTGCCGTGCAACCGACCATTGGCCGGGCGCTTGCTGAACTCAAGGGCGGAAGTCGAGTCTCTTTGCTCGCTAGGCTGCAACTCTCCCTGTAAACTGCGGGGGTTTTCTCCCCCTATCCTTCGGAGCCATACATGTCCCGCGTTACCCTGAGTCGCTATCTGATTGAGCAGACCCGCAGCAACAATACCCCTGCCGATCTGCGCTTCCTGATCGAAGTGGTGGCGCGTGCGTGCAAGGAAATCAGCCATCACGTGTCCAAAGGCGCCCTCGGTGGTGTGTTGGGCAGCATGGGCACTGAAAACGTGCAGGGCGAAGTCCAGAAGAAACTGGACGTGATCTCCAACGACATCCTGCTCGAAGCCAACGAATGGGGCGGCCACTTGGCCGGCATGGCGTCCGAGGAAATGGACAACGCCTACCAGATCCCGGGCAAGTACCCGAAAGGCGCCTACCTGCTGGTCTTCGACCCACTGGACGGTTCGTCCAACATCGACGTCAACGTGTCGGTCGGCACCATCTTCTCGGTACTGCGTTGCCCTAACGAGTACCTGAGCCAGAACGAAATCCTGAACGAAAACGCCTTCCTGCAGCCAGGCACCCAGCAGGTCGCTGCCGGTTACGCCATCTATGGCCCGCAGACCATGCTGATCCTGACCCTGGGCAACGGCGTCAAGGGCTTCACCCTGGACCGTGAACTGGGCAGCTTCGTTCTGACCCACGAGAACATCCGCGTGCCGGAAAGCACCGCCGAGTTCGCCATCAACATGTCCAACCAGCGTCACTGGGAAGCCCCGGTGCAGCGCTACGTGGGCGAACTGCTGGCAGGCGAGACCGGCCCGCTGAAGAAGAACTACAACATGCGCTGGATCGCCTCGATGGTGGCCGACGTGCACCGCATCCTGACCCGTGGCGGTCTGTTCATGTACCCGCGCGATGCCCGCGATCCAAGCAAGCCGGGCAAGCTGCGCCTGATGTACGAAGCCAATCCGATGTCGTTCATCATTGAACAGGCCGGCGGCGTGTCCACCGATGGTTACCAGCGCATCCTCGACATCAAGCCGGAGGGCCTGCACCAGCGTGTGTCGGTGATCCTCGGCTCGAAGGAAGAGGTCGAGCGCGTCACCGCCTACCACAAGGAGTAAGTCATGCTCGCACCTTGGCAGCCGTTGCTGGAGTGGTGGTTCGGATGGGGCACCAGTCCCCAGGCCGTGGCTGACGAGAAGAGCACGCTGTGGTTCGGCAAGCATCACGATGCCGAAGCCCAGGCGCTGTTTGGCGACCTGGTCGAGCACGCCCTGGCGGGTGGGCTCGACGAGTGGCAGCAGAGCCCGCAGGGTTGGCTCGGTTTGCTGATCCTGCTGGACCAGCTGCCGCGCATGCTCTACCGCGACACGCCGCGCGCCTTCGAAGGTGACCGGCGGGCGCAGGTGGTGGCTATGCAAGGCCTGCAGAAAAACTGGGATTACCAGTTGCTGCCGATCCAGCGGGTGTTCGTGCTGCTGGTGCTCGAGCATGCCGAGGTGCTGGACTGGCAAAACCTTTGCGTCGAGCGTTACCAGGTGCTGCTGGAAGAGCAGCCAGAGGATCACCGGCGTTTGTTCGAAGGTTTTCTCGATTATGCCGAGCAGCATCAGCGGGTGATTGCCCGCTTCGGCCGCTTCCCGCACCGCAATCTGGTGCTGGGGCGGCCGAGTACCAGCGAAGAGATGGACTTTTTGCTGGAGCCTGGGTCCAGGTTCTAGTGCCAGTGGGGGCGCACAGCGGCCCCCGCGGTTTCAGATCCTGAAACTGCCCACCAGATGCTTCAACCGCTCGACCTGATGCTCAAGGTCGGTGCAGGCACGCAAGGTGCTCTGCAGGTTCTGCACCCCTTCCTGATTTAACGTATTGATCTCGGTGATGTCGACGTTGATCGACTCGACCACGGCCGTCTGCTCTTCGGTGGCGGTGGCCACCGACTGGTTCATGCCATCGATCTCGCCAATGCGCTGGGTCACGCTGCCCAGGCGCTCGCCGGCCTGGTTGGCGATGCCCACGCTGTGGTCACTATGCTCGCGACTCTGGTTCATGGTGCTGACCGCCACTTGCGCGCCGGCCTGCAGTTCCTCGATCAGGCGCTGCACCTGCTGTGCCGACTCCTGGGTGCGGTGGGCCAGGTTGCGGACCTCGTCGGCCACCACGGCAAAGCCACGCCCGGCCTCGCCGGCACGGGCAGCTTCGATCGCGGCGTTGAGTGCCAGCAGGTTGGTCTGCTGGGAAATACCGCTGATCACATCGAGGATCTGACCGATGTTGGCGGTGTGGGCATTGAGCGTCTCGATGTTGCCGCACGAGTCGCTGATGCGTGCCGATAACTGGTTCATCACATCGATGGTGCGCCCGACCACTTGCTGGCCGTCCTCGGCCAGGCCACGCGCTTCGCTGGAGTGCTGCGAGGCCAGCGCGGCGTTCTGGGCGATTTCCTGGGCGGCGGCGCCCAGCTCGTTGATGGCTGCCGCCACGCTGCTGGTACGGCTGGACTGCTGGTCGGCATTGTTGATCGAGGCATTCGAAGCGGTCACCACCTGGGCGGCCACGGCGTTGACCTGGCCGGTGGCCGAGGCCACTTCGCGGATCGACTCGTGAATACGTTCGACAAAGCGGTTGAACGATTGGCCAAGGCTGCCGAATTCATCCTGGGCGTGGATGGCCAAGCGTCGGGTAAGGTCGCCTTCCCCTTCGGCGATGTCATGCATGGCACGGCCCATCAGGTGCAGTGGCTCCATCAGCACGCGAATCAGCAGGCCGAGCAGGGCGATGATGGCCACCACTGCGATGAAGGTGGCGATGATGGCGGAGGTGCGCAGTTCACCCAGCATGGCGAACGCTGCGTCCTGGTCGAGTACCAGGGCCACATACCAGTCCGCCGACGGCACACCGTCGACGTGGGTGAAGCTGATGAACTGCTTGTGGCCATCGACTTCGACTTCCTTCAGGCCGCTGCCGATACGCGGCGTGTCCTGCGGGTAGACGTCGGCCAGGGTTTTCAGGGCCAGGTCGGCTTTGGGGTGGATGAGGATCTTGCCTTCGCCATTGACGATGAAGGCATGGCCCTGGCCGTCGAAGTTCAGGGCGTTGATCAGGTTGCTGATGGTCTGCAGGTCGGTGTCGACGCCGCTGACGCCGATCAGTCGGCCCGCTTGCTGCACAGGGGTGGCCAGGGTGATCACCAGCTTGCCGGCAGAGGCCGAGATGTACGGTTCGGTAACGATGGTCTGGCCGCTGGCACTGGCCGCCTTGTACCAGCCCCGCACCCGCGGATCATAGTCGGCGGCGCGGTTTCCCACCGGTACCGACTGCATGCTGCCGTCCTGGCCACCGAAATAGGTGAGCTGGAAATTCTTGCCATACACCGGCAAGGCCAGGCTGCGGTCCAGGCTGGCTTTGCCCGGCCCATCGACTGCAACTTGCTGGGCCAATGAGTCGAGCAGCTGGATGCGGCTGTCGAGCCAGTTGCGGATGTTGCCGGCGGTGAGGTTGCCCAGGTCCTGCAGGTTGGTCTGCGTATCGCTGCGCAGGGACTGGCGTTGTCGGTAGTCGTTGAATAGCACGAAACAGGTAAAGGCAACGGCCACCACCAGGGCGGCGGCCATCAGGATCTTGTGGCTGAACTTGAGGTTCTTGGTCATTTTTCTGGTCTGCACAAGGCAAGGCATAGGAGGGCGCCGTGGCAATGCGCCACAGCGTGCTCGCTGTGTCGTCGCGGCGCGCCAAAACATTAATCGTTTGCGCAGGTCCAGCCGACCAACGGCGTACGACTAAAGCGGTGTCGCCAGGGAACCAGGGAGGGATTTTCCCGTCGAAGATCACTGCAGGCCACTCGCCTGTGTCTATTTTCCAGGAGTGTCCCTTCATGTCGTTGCGTTCCCTCGCCCTGTTGTCCTTGTGCGTCGTCCTGACTGCGTGCAGCAAGATCAATCAGGAAAACTATTCCAAGCTCAAGGCCGGCATGAACAAGGCCGAGGTCGAACAACTGCTCGGCACGCCCACCGAGTGCTCCGGCGCGCTGGGCATGAGCAGCTGTACCTGGGGGGACGAGAAGAGCTTCATCAGCGTGCAATACGCAGCCGACAAGGTGCTGATCTACTCCGGGCAGGGCCTCAAATGAGGCGTTTGCACGTACTGCTGGGGCTGTGCCTGGTCATGCTGTTGGGGGGATGTGCCACCTCCGCCACCGACCCGCTGGCGCCGAAGACCGCCGGTAATGTCGACCTCAAGCGCTATCAGGGCAAGTGGTACGAACTGGCGCGTCTGCCGATGAAGTACCAGGCCGACTGCGCGCAGTCCGAAGCGCATTACAACCTCAAGCCCGATGGCTCGTACGGTGTGCTCAACCGCTGCCGCACGATGGGGGATGAATGGCTGCGCGCCGAAGGGCACGCCAACATCCAGGAGCCGGGGCATACCGACAGGCTGTGGGTGGAGTTCGACAACTGGTTTACCCGCCTGGTACCGGGCGTGGCCAAGGGAGAATACTGGATCCTGTACGTGGACGACCACTACCGTACCGCGATCGTCGGCAGCCCGGACCGCAAGTACCTGTGGATCCTTTCACGCACGCCGACCTTGCCGGTATGGGAGCGCGAGAGCCTGATGTCCAAGGCCCGCCAGCAGGGCTATGACACCAGCCGCTTGATCTGGCGTACGCCGGACAAGCAGATCGTGCAGATGCATTGATAAGACGGGGGCCGCTTTAGCGGCCCCTCTGCATTCAGCCCAATAGCGCTCGCAACACGCCGGCAAACGCCTGTCGGCTTTCCTCTTCATGGGCATGCTGCCCTTGGCGCACTACCCATTTTCCATTGACCATCACATCCCGCACCTGACGGTCGCCGCCCGCGAACAGCCAGCGGTTGAGAATGCCGTCTCCCTCGGCCATGGCGATATACGGGTCCTGCCCATCCAGCACCAGCCAGTCGGCCCGCTTGCCTACCGCCAGCTCGCCAACGGCTTGCCCCAACGCCTGCGCCCCGCCGACCAGTGCCGCGTCATACAGCGTGCGCCCGACCATTGGCTGGTCGCCACGGTACAGCCGGTTGCGCCGCTGATCGCGCAGGCGCTGGCCATATTCCAGCCAACGCAGTTCCTCGACCACGCTCAGCGACACATGGCTGTCCGAACCGATGCCCATGCGCCCGCCCTGGGCCAGGAAGTCCACCGCCGGGAAGATGCCGTCACCCAGGTTGGCTTCGGTGGTCAGGCACAGCCCAGCCACTGCACCACTGCGCGCCATGGCCGTGACTTCGTCGGCTTCAGCGTGGGTGGCGTGCACCAGGCACCAGCGGCGGTCCACTTCGACATGTTCATACAGCCATTGCAGCGGCCGCAGCCCGCTCCAGGCCAGGCAGTCATCGACTTCCTTCTGCTGTTCGGCGATGTGGATATGAATCGGGCATTGCTGATTGCCGGCCGCTAGCACTTCGGCGATCTGGCCGGGCGTGACCGCGCGTAGCGAGTGGAAGCACAAGCCGAGCTGTTGCGCGGGTTGTGCTGCCAGCGCTGGCGCCAGCTGCGCTTGCAGTTGCAGGTACTGCTCAGTGGTATTGATGAAGCGTCGCTGCCCTTCGTTCGGTGCCTGGCCGCCGAAACCGGCATGGCTGTACAGCACAGGCAGCAGAGTCAGGCCGATGCCGCTGCTGGCCGCAGCCGAACTGATGCGTCGGGACAGTTCGGCCGGGTCGGCGTAGGCTTTGCCGGCCTGGTCATGGTGCACGTAGTGGAATTCTGCCACCGAGGTGTAACCAGCCTTGAGCATCTCGATATACAGCTGGCGGGCAATGACCTGCAGCTGCTCCGGGGTGATCTTGCCGACCAGCCGATACATCAGTTCACGCCAGGTCCAAAAGCTGTCGTTGGGGTTGCCCGCGACTTCCGCCAGCCCCGCCATGGCCCGCTGGAACGCATGCGAGTGCAGGTTGGGCATGCCTGGCAGCAGCGGCCCGGCCAGGCGTTCAGCGCCGTCGGCCGAAGCGTCGGCTTCGATCCGGCTAAGCAAGCCGTCACTGGAAACTTCGAAGCGGACGTTACTGGCCCAGCCCGTGGGCAGCAGGGCACGTTCTGCAAAATAGGCGGACATCGGCAAAAATCCTGTTATTGTTTAACTTGTATATACATATACAGGCGTTTGCCTGCCGGGTAAACTGCGGCAAGCTACCGCTCATTCCATTGCCTAAGGACTCAACGCCGTGCCGACACCTCCTGTCTCCGCGCTGGTTGCCCAGATGGGCGAGGGCCCGGCGCCGCTGTATGCCCGGGTCAAGCAGATGATCATCCAGCAGATCGAAAACGGCAGCTGGCCACCGCATCACCGGGTGCCTTCGGAGAGCGAACTGGTCAGCGAGCTGGGCTTCAGCCGCATGACCATCAACCGCGCCTTGCGTGAGCTCACTGCTGAAGGCCTGTTGGTGCGGATGCAGGGCGTAGGCACCTTCGTTGCCGAGCCCAAGTCCCGTTCGGCGTTATTCGAGGTCAACAACATCGCCGACGAGATCGCCGGCCGTGGCCACCAGCATAGCTGCCAGGTGATCAAGCTGGCCGAAGAGGCCGCCGGTTCCGAGCGCGCCCTGGCCCTGGACATGCGCGAAGGGCAGCGGGTGTTCCATTCGTTGATCGTGCATTACGAGAACGGCGTGCCGGTGCAGATCGAAGACCGCTACGTCAACGCGGCGATTGCCCCCGAGTACCTCAAGCAGGACTTCACCCGGCAGACGCCTTATGCCTATCTGTCCCAGGTCGCGCCGCTGACCGAAGGCGAGCACGTGGTCGAGGCGATTCTCGCCGAGCCCGAAGAGTGTCGCCTGCTGCAGATCGAACGCGGCGAGCCCTGCCTGCTGATCCGCCGTCGCACCTGGTCTGGCCGTCAGCCCGTGACTGCAGCGCGCCTGATCCACCCGGGTTCCCGTCACCGCCTTGAAGGACGTTTCAGTAAATGACCCAGTTGCAGTTGCTGCGTGCGCAGGACTACCCGCGCATGCCCTGGAAAAACGGTGGCGGTTTCACCGAAGAGATCACCCGCGACAACGGCGAGGGGCTTGATGGCTTCGGCTGGCGCCTGTCGATCGCCGATATCGAGGAATCGGGCGGGTTTTCCGTGTTCGCCGGTTACCAGCGGATCATCACTGTGCTCCAGGGTGACGGCATGCGTTTGCTGGTCGATGACCAGGCCAGCCGGCCGCTGCTGCCGTTCGATGCATTCGCCTTCAGTGGCGAGAGCCAGGTCAGCTGCAAATTGCTCGGTGGGGCGATCCGCGACTTCAACCTGATTTACGCGCCGCAGCGCTATCGGGCGCGCTTGCAGTGGTTCGACGGTACCAGCCGGCTGTACAGCTCGGCGTCGACGGTGTTGCTGTTTGCGGCGAGCAATCAGGTTGAAGTGGCGATGGCTGGGCATGAAACGCAGCAATTGGGCTTGTATGACTGCCTGCGGCTCGAGGGCAATGACGCGTTGCTGGGGCTGGATGTGCAGGGGCGATTCTGCCTGATCGAACTCATTTCAGCTTGAGATAGTCGGGGCCGCTGCGCAGCCCTTTCGCGACACAAGGCCGCTCCTACAGGAGAATGCATATCCCTGTAGGAGCGGCCTTGTGTCGCGAAAGGGCTGCGCAGCGGCCCCATCTTTTTCAGCCATTCAGCGGAATCGTCCGACAATTTTGGTTGTCCATGCTTGTACATACAAGTAAAGATGTGTTTGTATATCAACCACGACACAACTGCCCGCGGACAACCGCCGAGGACCTTCCCGTGACCGACAACAACAAATACCGTGACGTTGAAATCCGTGCCCCACGTGGCAACAAGCTGACCGCCAAAAGCTGGCTGACTGAAGCGCCACTGCGCATGCTGATGAACAACCTCGACCCGCAGGTCGCGGAAAACCCGAAAGAGCTGGTGGTGTATGGCGGTATCGGCCGCGCCGCACGCAACTGGGCCTGCTACGACAAGATCGTCGAAACCCTGACCCGCCTGGAAGACGACGAAACCCTGCTGGTGCAGTCGGGCAAGCCGGTCGGCGTGTTCAAGACCCACAGCAACGCCCCGCGCGTTCTGATCGCCAACTCCAACCTGGTGCCGCACTGGGCCAACTGGGAACACTTCAACGAACTGGACGCCAAGGGCCTGGCCATGTACGGCCAGATGACCGCCGGCAGCTGGATCTACATCGGCAGCCAGGGCATCGTCCAGGGCACCTACGAAACCTTCGTCGAAGCAGGTCGCCAGCACTACGGTGGCAGCCTGAAAGGCAAGTGGGTACTCACCGCCGGTCTCGGCGGCATGGGCGGCGCCCAGCCACTGGCGGCAACCCTGGCCGGTGCCTGCTCGCTGAACATCGAATGCCAGCAGAGCCGCATCGACTTCCGTCTGGAAACCCGCTACGTCGACGAACAGGCCACTGACCTCGACGACGCCCTGGCACGCATCGCCAAGTACACCGCCGAAGGCAAGGCGATCTCCATCGCCCTGCACGGCAACGCCGCCGAAATCCTGCCAGAGCTGGTCAAGCGTGGCGTGCGCCCGGACATGGTCACCGACCAGACCAGCGCCCACGATCCACTGAACGGCTACCTGCCAGCCGGCTGGACCTGGGAGCAGTACCGCGACCGCGCACAGACCGAGCCGGCTGCCGTGGTCAAGGCCGCCAAACAGTCGATGGCCGTGCACGTACAAGCCATGCTCGACTTCCAGAAGCAGGGCATCCCGACCTTCGACTACGGCAACAACATCCGCCAGATGGCCAAGGAAGAGGGCGTGGCCAATGCCTTCGATTTCCCAGGCTTCGTCCCGGCCTATATCCGCCCGCTGTTCTGCCGCGGCATTGGTCCGTTCCGCTGGGCGGCGCTGTCGGGTGATGCCGAAGACATCTATAAGACCGACGCCAAGGTCAAGGAATTGATCCCGGACGACGCCCACCTGCACCGCTGGCTGGACATGGCCCGCGAGCGCATCAGCTTCCAGGGCCTGCCGGCACGTATCTGCTGGGTGGGCCTGGGCCTGCGCGCCAAGCTGGGCCTGGCCTTCAACGAAATGGTGCGCAGCGGCGAGCTGTCGGCGCCGGTGGTGATCGGCCGTGACCACCTGGACTCAGGTTCCGTGTCCAGCCCTAACCGCGAAACCGAAGCCATGCGTGACGGCTCCGACGCCGTCTCCGACTGGCCGCTGCTCAACGCCCTGCTCAACACCGCAGGTGGCGCCACCTGGGTTTCGCTGCACCACGGCGGCGGCGTGGGCATGGGCTTCTCCCAGCACTCGGGCATGGTCATCGTCTGCGACGGTACCGATGAAGCCGCCGAGCGTATCGCTCGCGTGCTGACCAACGACCCGGGGACCGGCGTGATGCGCCACGCCGATGCCGGTTACGACATCGCCATCGACTGCGCCAAGGAGCAGGGCCTCGACCTGCCAATGATCACGGGCTGATCGCTGCGCTTTGAGTGATACTGAACACTAAGAGGGGCCTGCGGGCCCCTGACAGAATTGGAGTAGCGAAGTGACCGTACTGACCCTCAAGCCCGGCACCCTGACCCTGGCCCAGCTGCGCGCCATCCACGCCGCACCGGTGCGCCTGCAACTGGACGCCAGTGCCGGCCCGGCCATCGACGCCAGCGTCGCCTGCGTCGAGCAGATCATTGCCGAGGACCGTACCGCCTACGGCATCAATACCGGTTTCGGCCTGCTGGCTTCGACCCGTATCGCCAGCCACGACCTCGAGAACCTGCAGCGCTCGCTGGTGCTGTCCCACGCTGCCGGTATCGGTGCGCCGCTGGACGACGCCCTGGTGCGGCTGATCATGGTCCTCAAGATCAACAGCCTCAGCCGTGGTTTCTCCGGTATCCGCCGCAAGGTCATCGATGCGCTGATCGCCCTGGTCAACGCCGAGGTCTACCCGCACATTCCGCTCAAGGGCTCGGTCGGCGCTTCCGGCGACCTGGCACCGCTGGCGCACATGTCGCTGGTACTGCTGGGCGAAGGCAAGGCGCGTCATCAGGGCCAGTGGCTGTCGGCTACCGAAGCCCTGGCGGTCGCCGGCCTCGAGCCGCTGACCCTGGCTGCCAAGGAGGGCCTGGCCCTGCTCAACGGTACCCAGGCTTCCACTGCCTACGCCCTGCGTGGCCTGTTCCAGGCGGAAGACCTGTATGCCGCCGCAATCGCCTGCGGTGGCTTGAGCGTCGAAGCGGCGCTGGGTTCGCGTTCGCCGTTCGATGCGCGTGTTCACGAAGTGCGCGGTCAGCGTGGCCAGATCGACACCGCTGCCTGCTTCCGCGACCTGCTGGGCGACTCCAGCGAAGTGTCGCTGTCGCACAAGAATTGCGACAAGGTCCAGGACCCGTACTCGCTGCGTTGCCAACCGCAGGTCATGGGCGCCTGCCTGACCCAGATCCGCCAGGCCGCCGAGGTGCTGGGCATCGAAGCCAACGCCGTGTCGGACAACCCGTTGGTGTTCGCCGCCGAAGGCGACGTGATTTCCGGTGGCAACTTCCACGCCGAGCCGGTGGCCATGGCCGCCGACAACATCGCCCTGGCGATCGCCGAAATCGGCTCGCTGAGCGAGCGCCGCATCTCGCTGATGATGGACAAGCACATGTCCCAGCTGCCGCCATTCCTGGTGGAAAACGGCGGGGTCAACTCCGGCTTCATGATCGCCCAGGTCACCGCAGCTGCCTTGGCCAGCGAGAACAAAGCCTTGTCGCACCCGCACAGTGTCGATAGCCTGCCGACCTCGGCCAACCAGGAAGACCACGTGTCGATGGCCCCGGCTGCTGGCAAGCGCCTGTGGGAAATGGCCGAGAATACCCGTGGCGTGCTGGCCATCGAATGGCTGGGTGCGTGTCAAGGGCTGGACCTGCGCAAAGGCCTGAAGACTTCGGCCAAGCTGGAGCAGGCGCGTCAGGCGTTGCGTCGTGAAGTGCCGCACTATGACCGTGACCGCTTCTTTGCGCCGGACATCGAGGCAGCTGTCGAGCTGCTGGCCAAGGGCAGCCTGACCGGGCTGCTGCCTGCTGGTGTCCTGCCTAGCCTGTGATGCCCCCGGGGCCGCCTTGCGGCCCATCGCCGGCGAGCTGGCTCCCATATTGAAAGCGATAACCCGCTCTCTGAGGGAGCCGGCTTGCCGGCGATTGGGCTGCACTGCAGCCCCCTTCGATCTCACGACCACAAAAACAATTTAAGGACGTGACATGCAACAAGCTCAAGGTCTCAAGCGCGGGCTTACGGCCCGCCACATCCGTTTCATGGCCCTTGGCTCTGCCATCGGCACCGGCCTGTTCTACGGCTCCGCCTCGGCCATCCAGATGGCCGGCCCGGCCGTGCTGCTGGCGTACCTGATCGGCGGCGCTGCGGTGTTCATGGTCATGCGCGCCCTTGGCGAGATGGCCGTGCACAACCCGGTGGCTGGCTCCTTCGGCCACTACGCCACCACTTACCTCGGCCCCATGGCCGGCTTCATCCTCGGCTGGACCTACGCCTTCGAGATGGTCATCGTGGCCATCGCCGACATCACCGCCTTCGGTATCTACATGGGCTTCTGGTTCCCGGAAGTGGCCCGCTGGATCTGGGTGCTGGGCATCGTCTTCGTGATCGGTGGCCTCAACCTGTGCAACGTCAAGGTGTTCGGCGAAATGGAATTCTGGCTGTCGCTGCTCAAGGTCGGCGCCATCGTGGCGATGATCCTGGCC
This sequence comes from Pseudomonas sp. SMN11, assembly GCF_052041945.1. Taxonomy (NCBI): domain Bacteria; kingdom Pseudomonadati; phylum Pseudomonadota; class Gammaproteobacteria; order Pseudomonadales; family Pseudomonadaceae; genus Pseudomonas; species Pseudomonas sp. SMN11. The sequence continues at coordinate 166,621 of NZ_JBKGGW010000004.1, forward strand.
GGCCTCGGCATCATGGCCTTCGGCTTCAGCCAGGTGAGTGGCGAACATGCCGTGGGCATCAGCAACCTGATCGAGCATGGCGGGTTCATGCCTAATGGTATTGGCGGCCTGATCGCGTCGTTTGCCGTGGTGATGTTCGCCTTCGGCGGCATCGAGATCATCGGGGTCACCGCCGGTGAAGCCAAGGACCCACAGCGTGTCATCCCCAAGGCGATCAACGCCGTGCCGCTGCGCATCCTGCTGTTCTATGTGCTGACCCTGTTCGTGCTGATGTGCCTGTACCCGTGGCCGCAGATCGGCAGCGAAGGCAGCCCGTTCGTGCAGATCTTCAGTCATCTCGGCATCGGCTCCGCCGCCGCCGTGCTGAACATTGTGGTGATCTCGGCCGCCATCTCGGCGATCAACAGCGACATCTTCGGGGCCGGCCGCATGATGTACGGCCTGGCGCAGCAAGGCCATGCGCCGCGCAGCTTCGGCAAGCTTTCGAAACACGGCGTGCCATGGATGACCGTGGTAGTGATGGGGGCCGCGCTGCTGGTCGGCGTGCTGCTCAATTATCTGATCCCGGAAAACGTGTTCCTGTTGATCGCCTCCATCGCCACCTTCGCCACCGTATGGGTGTGGCTGATGATCCTGGTTACCCAGGTGGCCATGCGCCGCAGCATGAGCGCTGAAGAGGCGGCCCAACTGAAGTTCCCGGTACCGTTCTGGCCATACGGCCCGGCCATGGCCATCGCCTTCATGGTGTTCATTTTCGGTGTGCTCGGTTACTTCCCGGATACCCAGGCAGCCTTGCTGGTCGGCGTCATCTGGGTGGTGTTCCTGGTGGCGTCCTACCTGCTGTGGTGCAAGCCGCGTGCAGGCAAGCACGTGCCGGTCGAGCTGCACCGCTAGTCAAGGAGATTGCACATGAGAACCCTCTGGCAGCACTGCCACGCGGCCACCCTGGCCGAAGGCCGTTACTCGATCATCGAGGATGCGGCGATCGTCACCAGCGCCGGGCTGATCGAATGGATCGGCCCGCGCGCCGAGCTGCAGCCCTTCGAGGTTGATCGCACGGTGGACCTGGGCGGTGCCTGGGTCACCCCGGGGCTGATCGATTGCCACACCCATGCGGTGTTCGGCGGCAACCGTAGTGGCGAGTTCGAACAGCGCCTGCAGGGTGTGAGCTATGCCGAGATCGCCGCCCAGGGCGGCGGTATCGCGAGCACCGTACGGGCCACCCGCGCGGCCAGCGAAGATGAGCTGTTCGCCAGTGCGCGTCAGCGGGTTCAGGCATTGATGCGCGATGGCGTCACCACCATCGAGGTCAAGTCGGGCTACGGCCTGGACCTGGCCAACGAGCGCAAGATGCTGCGCGTGGCCCGGCGCCTGGCCGACGAGCTGCCATTGGCCGTGCGCGCTACCTGCCTTGCCGCCCATGCCTTGCCGCCGGAGTATGCCGGACGGTCCGACGACTATATCGCCCATATCTGCGACGAGATGCTGCCCGCCCTGGCTGCCGAAGGCCTGGTGGATGCGGTGGACGCCTTCTGCGAACACCTGGCGTTTTCGCCGGCACAGGTCGAAAAGGTGTTCATCAAGGCACATGAACTGGGCCTGCCGGTGAAGCTGCATGCCGAGCAGCTGTCTTCGCTGCACGGCTCCAGCCTGGCAGCGCGCTATCAGGCGTTGTCGGCCGACCACCTGGAGTTCATGACCGAGGAAGACGCGATCGCCATGGCCAAGGCCGGCACCGTTGCCGTGCTGCTGCCGGGCGCTTTCTATTTCCTGCGCGAAACTCAGTTGCCGCCAATGGACGCCCTGCGTCGCCACGGCGTGAAGATCGCCCTGGCCAGCGACCTCAACCCCGGCACCTCGCCTGGCTTGTCGCTGCGCCTGATGCTGAACATGGGTTGCACGCTGTTCCGCATGACCCCGGAAGAGGCCTTGGCCGGCGTCACGCTGCATGCCGCCACGGCACTTGGCCTGGGTGACAGCCACGGCTCGCTGGAGGTCGGCAAGGTCGCCGACTTCGTCGCCTGGCAGATTGCCCGTCCTGCCGACCTGGCCTACTGGCTGGGCGGCGACCTGCCCAAGCGCGTGGTGCGCAAGGGCCACGAAATCTCCAACTGAGCGAGGCACGATGGACAAGGTACTGAGTTTCCACCAAGGCCGCCTGCCGCTGCTGATCAGCATGCCCCATGCCGGCCTGCGGCTGAGCGACGCCGTGCGCGACGGCCTGGTCGACCAGGCGCGCAGCCTGCCGGACACTGATTGGCACATTCCCCGGTTGTACGAATTTGCCAGCGAGATGGGTGCTAGTGTCGTGGCGGCGGAGTATTCGCGCTTCGTCATCGATCTGAACCGCCCGGATGACGACAAACCGTTGTACGTGGGGGCTACCACTGGTTTGTACCCGGGCACGTTGTTCGAGGGCGAGCCGCTGTTCAAGGATGGCCTGGCGCCGACCGGCGAGCAGCGCAAGCACTACCTGGAGCAGATCTGGCGCCCTTACCACGATACGATTCGCAGCGAGCTGAACCGCTTGCGTGAGCAGTTTGGCTACGCATTGCTGTGGGATGCCCACTCGATCCGGTCATTGATCCCGCACCTGTTCGACGGCAAGTTGCCGGACTTCAATCTGGGCACTTTCAATGGTGCCAGTTGTGATCCGGCACTGGCTGAGCGCCTGCAAGGCGTATGTGCCGAAGCGTCAGGCTACAGCCATGTGCTCAACGGTCGCTTCAAGGGTGGGCATATCACCCGGCATTATGGTGACCCGGCCAACCACATCCATGCGGTGCAACTGGAGCTGGCGCAGAGTACCTACATGGAAGAAACCGAGCCTTTCGCTTACCGCGAAGACTTGGCACAGCCGACCCAGCAGGTGTTGCAACAGCTGTTGCAAGCACTGCTGGCATGGGGCAAAGAGCGATATGGGCGGTAAATGCCGCCTGTGATGATGGCGACGCGATGCAGGCCATGCGCGTCGCCACGCCACAAGTTCAGTTGGTGTTGCTCTGGGCTATGGTGAGTTCGCGCAGTAGCTCACGTTCTTCCTGGTTTTTATCGTTTTGCAGGTCCTGCTGCAGGTTCAGTTCGTCCTGAAGCGAGTGGTTCTCATTGGCCAGCTCCAGCACCCGCAGGCGGTACCGGGCTTCGATTTCGCCGAAGCGATCGCTGAATTCGGCGCGCAGGCGTGCGGTCCAGTCCGTGTTCGCCAGCATGTAGTTCACCAGTGTATCGCTCAGTTCACTTCGCCGGACCTTCTCCAGAACGCCGGACAACTCGTCACGCGCCAGGTTTGCCGCACCCCGAAAGCGCATGCTGTCGGCGATCGGCAGGTCCAGTTCCCTGGCCAGTTCACGACGGTAAGCCAGGCGTACCGAAACCAGGTCACCCGAGCCGGAGCGCTGGTTGGCCAGTAGCTCCAGCTGTTCGATCCGGAACAGTTGCAACAGGCGACGCCGCAGCGTTTGCAGAGTGTCGCCAGCGTCGATCAACAGGCGCTGGCTCATCAGGTACAGCTCGATATTGTTGAATTCCTGCAGGGCGCCGTCATGGCAGGTCTGCGAGCCGGTGTCCGGGTCGGGCAGGGCAGCCGCAGCGATGGCTTCCATGATGGGGCGCTCGGTTTCATTGCTCGCAGCCACTACCAGCATGATGCGCACCCGCTCGCAGAAGCTGGCCTGGGTATTCGGGTCGACATAGGGCGCGGCATTTTGCAAACGGCCTGCCAGGCGCAAGAGGTCGCTGCCTTCAAGGGTCTTCCAGCAGTCCCGCAATGCTTCGTTCTGCGCTTCACTGCCACGCGCCCAGGTTTCAACCCTTGGCGAGTCGTCACCGAGCAGCGGGAAGTGCGGGTGCTCGAGTGAGCCTTCGCTTGATGTGTCGACCGGCAACAGATTACCAGGGATGTCCAGGGCGAAGGAGTAGCTGTGCTGGCTGTCCGAGAACGCGCGCACGCGCAGGATGGTATCGAGTGGCAATGGGTTGTCGAACAAGGCGATCGAAGTGATCGGCATGGGGTTGTTCAAGTTCGAGAGGATGTGGTCGGGCAGTTGACTGATGTTGTTCGAACTCAGGTCCAGCAGTTCCAGCGGCAACAAGCTGTCGCACCAGCTTGGCCAGGCCTGCAGGTTCATGTTGGTCAGCCCCAGTGACTGCAGGTTGCTGGATAACTGTGCGGGCACCTGGCTGATGGTGCCCACGCGGTTGCCGGACAAATCAAGTGAGGTCAGGTGATCGAGCCCGGCGAAGGTTTCCAGCATCGCCTGATCGACTTCCAGGCCCATGTTGAGAAATTCCAGGTAGGTGAGTTGGGGAAGGCGTGTCAGGGCAGAAGCTAGTGAGGCTGTGGCAGCCTGGTGGGCATCGATGGTCAATCGGGTCACATTGGGGAAGCGGCGCAGCAGTTCATCGAGCTGCGATGCGCTGCCACGCAAGCGGGTCAGGGTCATTGCATGTACGCGCTCGCCGAAAAACGGAGGCAGCCGCCTGGGGAAATGCTCGAGGGCGACGTCCTCAAGATGCAGGCGCAGGTGGAGCTGGCCTTGTTCCTGCTGTTCCCAGAACTGGCTGACCGCGCTTTGGATACGCTGCCTGTCCGCCAGCGCTGCCTGGGTCAGTGGGTTGCTCGAACTGGAGGCCTGCGCCCAGCCATCGATGGCATCGCGCATTTGTTGCCGCTCACTGCGGATGCGAGCGAGTTGATCCGCGAGCACGGCGGGCTGGTCCGTGGTGATCCCGGACAGGTCGACACGCTCATTCAGCAGCAAGCGCTGCAGGTGGTTTTCATTGATGTTGTTGCCCTGCAATGAGATCACTGGCGGGGTGGTCAGTGTGTCTGCTTCGTGTAGCAGGAACGTGGGCAACGACCTGAGGTTATTGTCGCGCAGGGAGAGGTGTGTGATACGCGCAAGGGCATCGCTGCCAATGCCGATGGGCCACTGGGTCAACTGCATCTGATTCAGGCCCAGGTAGTCCAGGGTCAGCTCGTGGAAACTGGGGCTGTTGTTTTGCGCCAGGCGATTACCACTCAAGTCCAGGTGCCTAAGCTGGGCCAGGCCGGACAGCAGGTTGAGGTCGCTGTCTGAAAGCATCATGTTCTGGTTGGTTACCGCCAGCCGCTGCAAAGCGGGCAAGCGCTCGGTGATGGTGGGAATGCTGAACAGGAAAGAAGAGGGCGTTGCCCTGGGGTCATAAGGTCGGCTGATTTCCAGCGATTCGACGTGTGGTAACTGCTCGAGCAGGCGATTCAGCAGTCGCTCGTTTTGCGCCCAGCCTGCCAGCGAGCCTGACGGCAGGTCGATCAGGCTCAGGCTACGTACGCGTGCGTTGAAAAATGCAGGCAAGGTCAAGGGAATGTCGGCCAGCGGAACACGGATGATACGCAGCCCGGACGTATGCCCGGCGCTGTCGTCCAGGGCTGTGTCGTACCAGTGTTGCATGATCGAATCACGCAGGTTGTCATAGTCGATCGCAGCCTGGTCGGTTGCCGGTGAAATGGCTTCGCTCCAGTCGTCCAGCCGGCTTTGCAGCTCATTGCGCTGCTCCAGTAAGGTCTGCAAATGTTCGAGAACCTGCAGGTGTGTACGGCCGTGACCGGAAAGCGCCAGCAGAATCTGGTCCGCCGACCGGCCGGTACGTGTGGTGAGCCCCGTGGCTTCGACGGCTTCCAGCAGGCGCTGGCGGGTGACGCCCTGTGTGGCCGCGCCGCCACCACTGAGCAGGTAGCCCAGGCGGCCATTGGCCAGACGCATGGGCGAACGGTAGTCAGGACGCACAGGCTGCATGCCCAGTAGCACCCTCAAGGCCGGACGGGGCAGCAAGGGGCCCTCCTGCACTAGGCGCTGCAGCGCCTGCTGATCGGTGATACCCATGTCTGCCATGGCCATCGGCAGAGCCTCATGCAAGGCGGTGTAAAGGCTCGGGTAGGGAGTGATCGCTGCATTCGGTTGGCTATCGTCATGGACGATGTACCCAGCCTCGGCGTGGGTGATGGTTGTGAACGGGCGCCCATCCAACGGCCCGAGCTCATATTCCTGAGTGGGCCACGACAGCCGCTGCAGTAGCCTCACCCGGGTTTCGGCGGGCCAGCCTGGCAAGTGCGCAAGCGTATGCAGGATCAACCGGTCGCTGTCCCAGTTCGGTACGTAGTTCAGGTACAGCCCTTCGTAGGCGCGGGCCAGGCGAATCTGTTGCCGGTAGAGGCGAATTTCCTCGCCGAGGCGCAGGGGCACCTTGCCCTCGCCGAGCATCTGCAATTCGCTGGCGCTGGCTGCGCGGGCCAGTTCATTGCTGACTGCGGTCGGCAGTTGCATCCGCTGGATGGCTTCGGCACCCGCAACCGGCACAGCCGGTAGTTTCGCGTAAGACCTGGCAAACTCGGCTGGTCCGGCACTGAGGGTGGGTAGGTGCCGGATCGTTTCGTCGAGCTTGAAGCGCTGCAGGGTGTCTTCCAGCAGGGCCGGCAATCGCTGGTGCTCGGCCAAGGCCCTGCGCAGCTGGTCTTCGTCGGTGCCGCTGATGGCGATGATGCGTTGCAGCGTTGCTTCGTCGAAGTGCGCGTTCAGGTGGCCAATACGGCGCAACAGTGTCATGCCCGACCAGCTCAGCGGTTTATCCGTTGCGAGCAGCCAGGCCCCGGCGCCGTTGTGCCGCAGTGGCGGCTGATAGCTACGAGGGTTTTGCGGGTGTTGCAGGCGGTACTCGCCGGTAGCTGCTGCCTGTTCGACCCAGTACCGATTACCCTGCAGCACCAGCCAGCGCCTGCCGTTGTGCTGGCGCAGGCCGAGTTCGTCCGCTGCCAGTCCGTCGGGCAACACTTCGGTGCTGCGGTAGGGCGCGAGGTCGGGTTTCCACAGGCGCACTTGGCCTCCGGGCGTTTCGACGTTTTCCAGTTCCTCGATGAATGAGGGCGTTTCCACAGGAATACGCGCTACCTCTCCTTCCTGATCATCAGGCTCTTCTACCACCGGCTCGTCCTGGCCAGCGCCGCCTTCGCCCCCCAGCGCACCTCGTACTGCCTTGGCCGCCGCATTGAGGGCAGTCATGATCGCCACATTCTCGATCACATCGACCATGTAGCCGTAAGCGGTATCGCGTTCGTCATTCTCCCAGGCTTCGATGCCGTCATAGACCTCATGGGCCAGCTGAACCAAGCACACCGCAAGCATCAGCTCGCCCAGCCCGGGCACGAAAAAGCCGGCGATGTTGAGGGCGCTCAGCACACGGCCGGCAATCAGTTCCCGGTGTGCCTGGGCGGTGCGTCGGTCGACGACTTCGGTCGGGGTCGCGTGGAACAGCACATCCTTTTCATGACGCTGGGCCTTCTGAAACGCCATCACGCCCTGGAATGCATGGCTGAATGGCCTTTTGACCGGGTACAGGGTGGCGTGTGGATCAGGAACACGCTCCTGCACGCCGCGAACACTCCAGCCGAGGGGCGTCAGCCGGTCCTTCAGGCGGGTGATGATTGCCGCCTTGTCGCGATCGGCGATGTGGCTGTCCAGGTAGCCGATGTTGATCTGGAGCCGGTCACGCAGCTCGTCCTGCAAGGCTTGCTGGCTGGCAAACTCCTTGAGCGGCGTCGTGCTGTCCTCGGGAATGTACAGCGCCACGGCCTGATGACCTTCGGTATGCAGGCTGATCACCACCACGCCGGTCAGTTCGGCTTCCCACAAGTCGAGCACGCTGAACGCGATAGGCGAGCCTGTCACTGGCGCCTGGTCAAGCGGCGCGGCAAGCGCCGCTCTGTAAAACGCTTCACTGATATCGCCCTTGAGGCGGGAGAAATGCAGCGACTGCCTGAAAGCCGAGACCTCGGCACGCCCCAGGGTTTCATAAACGGCCAGTGCCGATTCATCGGCATTGAGTTCTGTCGTGGCTGCGGGGTAGTAGATGGCATGTACCCGTTCATGGTACTTGCCGCCGATATCCAGGGTACGGCACAAGCCGGCGAAGTCTTCGGCGCTGACAGGCAGTGCGTTGGTGATCGGCGTGGTGCCAAGGAAGCGTCGGTGATCGAGGATGACCGACTTTTTCAGCAGGGCAGCGGGCGCATCCATGCCACGCTCGGCAGAGGAGGGCTGGTCGAAGTTGTGCAGGGCGCACTGCAGCAGCGAGCGGGTGGCCCGGTTGACAGCCAGGCGACTGTCGGCCGCGTTGGTTGTTTCGATCAGGCGGGCATCGACCAAGTGGGTGTTGCGCACATCCAGGTCGAGTCCGAACCGTTGCTTGATGGCTCCGGTCAGCGCCTGGATGGCAAAGGATTCCAGCTCGGGAAGCTGTTCGAACAGCTTGTGCACCTGCGCCTGGTGTTCGCGGTGGCGGGCATGCTCTTCCTGCCATGCCCTGGCGATTTCCGGTTGTTGCTGGATCGCCGTTGCAAGCCAGGCAGGTGCTCGCCGCCAGTCACGCAATGCGCGACGAACTTCTGGAGGGGCTTGCTTGAGCCAGAGAGGGATCTTGCCCTCGATGGTGGTGTAATGAGCGCCAGGCGCGCCAGTGACTGCAGTCGGCATGGGAAGGCCCTTGCTGGATATGGAGGCACGCGACTATCGCTGGCCCCCCTGGCCTGGGGGGGGTAGATATGTGTGCCTTCCTTAGCAGTCGCATTTGCGAGGACGGTGCTCAAAGCGCAATTCAGGTTTATGATGGCCCACGGCCGAACCAAACCTCACACGGAGTGCGCAATGCAGACCCTCTACCCGCAGATCAAACCCTACGCCCGGCACGATCTGGCCGTGGAAGCGCCGCATGTGCTGTATGTCGATGAAAGCGGCTCGCCGGAAGGTCTGCCTGTGGTCTTCATCCACGGTGGCCCGGGCGCGGGCTGTGACGCCCAGAGCCGTTGCTACTTCGACCCCAACCTGTACCGCATCATTACTTTCGACCAGCGCGGCTGTGGCCGCTCCACGCCGCACGCGAGCCTGGAGAACAACACCACCTGGCACCTGGTCGAAGACCTTGAGCGCATCCGCAAGCACCTTGGCATCGACAAATGGGTGCTGTTCGGCGGTTCCTGGGGCTCGACCCTGGCCCTGGCCTACGCCCAGACCCACCCCGAACGCGTGCACGGCCTGATCCTGCGCGGCATCTTCCTGTGCCGCCCGCAGGAAATCGAGTGGTTCTACCAGGAAGGTGCCAGCCGCATGTTCCCGGACTACTGGCAGGACTACATCGCGCCGATTCCGGCGGAAGAGCGTGGTGACCTGGTCAAGGCCTTCCACAAGCGCCTGACCGGCAACGACCAGATCGCCCAGATGCACGCGGCCAAGGCCTGGTCCACCTGGGAAGGCCGTACCGCCACGCTGCGCCCGAATCCGCTGGTGGTCGACCGCTTCTCCGAGCCACAGCGCGCGCTGTCGATCGCCCGCATCGAATGCCACTACTTCATGAACAATGCGTTCCTGGAGCCCGACCAGCTGATTCGCGACATGCCGAAGATCGCGCACCTGCCGGCGGTGATCGTGCATGGCCGCTACGACGTGATCTGCCCGCTGGACAACGCCTGGGCGCTGCACCAGGCCTGGCCGAACAGCGAGCTGAAGGTCATCCGCGACGCTGGGCATGCCGCCTCCGAACCAGGCATCACCGATGCCCTGGTGCGTGCAGCCGATCAGATGGCCCGCCGTCTGCTCGACCTGCCGCTGGAAGAAGCATGAGGGGTTTGCTGCAACGCGTGCGTGGCGCACGCGTGGAGGTCGGCGGGGAAATCGTCGGTGCCATTGACCAAGGGTTGCTGGTGCTGGTAGCCGTCGAGCCTGAAGATACCCGTGAGCATGCCGATAAACTGTTGCACAAGCTGCTGAACTATCGGGTGTTCAGCGACGATCAGGGCAAGATGAACCTGTCGCTCAAGGACGTCGGTGGCGGCCTGCTGCTGGTCTCCCAGTTCACCCTGGCGGCTGATACCCGCAGCGGCATGCGCCCGAGCTTCTCCACCGCCGCGCCACCAGCGCTCGGGGCCGAATTGTTCGACTATCTTTTGAGCAAGGCTCGCAGCCAGCATGCCGATGTGGCGAGCGGGCGCTTCGGCGCGGACATGCAGGTGCAACTGGTCAATGATGGCCCTGTGACATTCTTGTTACAAATATGAGGTCGAAAAACCCTTTGTTTATAGGAAAACAAGGGGTTTTGTACGATAAATAGTTAGTCCACACTGATGCGTTGTAACGCATCCTGCTGGATAATCGCGCGCTGCGTGAGCCTGCGTTCGCAGGTTCGTTTCACTCTGACTCGAGCATTGTCTGGACCTGTTTGGGGAATCATTACGCCCTCATGGGGTCCGAACAGTGCTCGCCAACCCGGCATTTTTCGCTGGCCGTTGGTTTCATGATCTGTTTTCGGCGAGGGTTGCTCGTGATTGTTAGTCCCCAAAAAGCATCAAGAATCCCCGGCACCGGGCTGCGCAAGGCCCTGATGGCCAGTGTGGCACTGGTCGGCCTGATGAGCGCGGGCCAGCTGTGGGCATTCAATCTTGACGATGTTGCAGCCAAGGCAAAGGATCTGGCCGGCCAGAAGTACGAAGCACCGAAAAGTAACCTGCCGGCGGCCTTCCGCGACATGAAGTTCGCGGACTACCAGAAGATCCACTTCCTGCAGGAAAAGGCCGAGTGGGCCAATGACAAGACCCCGTTCAAGCTGTCCTTCTACCATCAGGGCATGCACTTCGACACCCCGGTGAAGATCAACGAGATCACCGCCACCAAGGTCGAGGAAATCAAGTACGACCCAAGCCGCTTCGAGTTCGGTGACGTGCCGCACGACCCGGAAACCGTCAAGAACCTCGGTTACGCCGGTTTCCGCGTGCTCTACCCGATCAACAAGGCCGACAAGCAGGATGAGATCATGACCCTGCTGGGGGCCAGCTACTTCCGCGTGGTCGGCAAGGGCCATGTGTATGGCCTGTCGGCCCGTGGCCTGGCCATCGACACCGCGCTGCCATCGGGCGAAGAATTCCCGCGCTTCACCGAGTTCTGGGTCGAGAAGCCCAAGCCGGCCGACAAGCACCTGGTGATCTACGCCCTGTTGGACTCGCCACGCTCCACCGGCGCCTACAAGCTGATCCTGCGCCCGGGCAGCGACACCGTGGTCGACGTGCAGTCGCGGGTGTTTCTGCGTGACCAGGTCAGCCGCCTGGGTATCGCCCCGCTGACCAGCATGTTCCTGTTCGGCCCTAACCAGCCGTCCAAGGTGCTGAACTACCGCCCGGCCCTGCACGACTCCGAAGGCCTGTCGATCCATGCCGGCAACGGCGAGTGGATCTGGCGCCCACTGAACAACCCGAAACACCTGGCCGTGAGCAACTTCAGCGTCGAGAATCCGCGTGGTTTCGGCCTGATGCAGCGTCAGCGCGCCTTCAGCGACTTCGAAGACCTCGACGACAACTACCAGAAGCGCCCGAGCGCCTGGATCGAGCCGAAGGGCGACTGGGGCAAAGGCACCGTCGACCTGGTCGAGATCCCGACTGCCGACGAGACCAACGACAACATCGTTGCCTTCTGGAGCCCGGAAAAGCTCCCTGAGCCAGGCAAGCCGTTCGAGTACGCCTACCGCCTGCACTGGACCATCGACGAGCAGCAGTTCCAGGCCCCTGAACTGGGCTGGGTCAAGCAGACCCTGCGCTCCACCGGTGACGTCAAGCAGTCCAACCTGATCCGCCAGCCAGACGGCAGCGTCGCCTTCCTGGTCGACTTCGCCGGCCCGGCACTTGCCGCCCTGCCGGAAGACACCCCGGTGCGCAGCCAGATCAGCGTTGGCGACAATGCCGAGGTGGTCGAGAACAATCTGCGCTATAACCCGGAGACCAAGGGCTGGCGCCTGACCCTGCGCTTGAAGGTCAAGGAAGCCAACAAGTCCACTGAAATGCGCGCTGCTCTGGTGCGTGACGTGCCGGTCGAGCAGGCCAAGCCTGCTGCTGAAACCAAGCAGGACAAGGCAGCGGCCAAACACGCCAAGCACGAGAAGACCGCCAAGGCGGAACCAGCCAAGGCCGAACAACCTGCCGCCGATGCGGCGCCCACCAACGGGACCCCGGCCACCACTGAAAAAGTGCTGACCGAGACCTGGAGCTATCAGTTGCCTGCCGATGAGTAACTCAAGCGCAAGGCCGGAATCGCTTGGCGAATACCTGGCCCACCTCCCACTGAGCGATGAGCAGCGTGCGGAACTCGCCAGCTGCACTTCGTTCAGTGAGCTGCACCAACGCCTGGCGGCCAACCCGGCCGCCAACACCACCGAGGCCGTGCAGGCCTCGGTCGGCCCGCGCCTGACCGTGGGCAGCGCCGCCGAGCTGGAAGACGCCGAGATGCTAGGTGTCGACGGCAGCGGCCGCCTGTGCCTGAAGATCGCGCCGCCGATCAAGCGCACCAAGGTCGTGCCCGAGCCATGGCGCACCAACGTCCTGATCCGCCTGTGGCGGCGCATGACCGGCCGACCCAACGCCCCGCAGCCACCCAAGCGTGAGCTGCCAGCGGCGCGCTGGCGCACGGTCGGCTCGATCCGCCGCTATATCCTGCTGGCCCTGATGATTGGTCAGACCATCGTCGCCGGCTGGTATATGAAGGGTATCCTGCCGTACCAGGGCTGGTCGTTCGTCGACCTCGACGAAATCGTCAACCAGCCGCTGTGGGACACCGTGGTGCAGGTCTGGCCGTATGCCTTGCAGACGTCCATCCTGGTGCTGTTCGGTATCCTCTTCTGCTGGGTTTCGGCAGGCTTCTGGACCGCGCTGATGGGCTTCCTCGAGCTGCTCACCGGGCGTGACAAGTACAAGATTTCGGGTAGCAGTGCCGGTAACGAGCCGATTGCCCCTGAGGCGCGTACCGCGCTGGTGATGCCGATCTGCAACGAAGACGTGCCGCGCGTATTCGCAGGCCTGCGGGCGACCTTCGAGTCGGTGGCGGCCAGCGGCAACCTCGATCGTTTCGACTTCTTCGTGCTCAGCGACACCAACGACACCGACATCGCGGTGGCCGAGCAACAGGCCTGGCTGGACGTGTGCCGCGAGACCAAAGGCTTCGGCCGCATCTTCTACCGCCGCCGCCGTCGCCGCGTGAAGCGCAAAAGCGGCAACCTCGACGACTTCTGCCGTCGCTGGGGTGGCGAGTACAAGTACATGGTCGTGCTCGACGCCGACAGCGTCATGAGCGGCGAATGCCTTAGCAGCCTGGTGCGCCTGATGGAGGCCAACCCGGACGCCGGCATCATCCAGACCGGGCCGAAAGCCTCGGGCATGGACACCCTGTATGCGCGCATGCAGCAGTTCGCCACCCGCGTGTACGGCCCGCTGTTCACCGCTGGCCTGCACTTCTGGCAGCTGGGCGAGTCGCACTACTGGGGCCACAACGCGATCATCCGCATGAAGCCGTTCATCGAGCACTGCGCCCTGGCGCCGTTGCCGGGCAAGGGTGCGTTCGCCGGGGCCATTCTCTCCCACGACTTCGTCGAAGCCGCGCTGATGCGCCGTGCCGGCTGGGGCGTGTGGATTGCCTATGACCTGCCGGGCAGCTACGAAGAACTGCCGCCGAACCTGCTCGACGAGCTCAAGCGCGACCGCCGCTGGTGTCACGGCAACCTGATGAACTTCCGCCTGTTCCTGGTCAAGGGCATGCATCCGGTGCACCGTGCGGTGTTCCTCACCGGCGTGATGTCCTATCTGTCGGCGCCGCTGTGGTTCCTGTTCCTGGTGCTGTCGACGGCATTGCTGGCGACCAACACCCTGATGGAGCCGCAGTACTTCATCGAGCCGTACCAGCTTTACCCGCTGTGGCCGCAGTGGCACCCCGAGAAAGCCGTGGCGCTGTTCTCCACCACCATCGTGTTGCTGTTCCTGCCCAAGCTGCTCAGCGTCATCCTGATCTGGGCCAAGGGCGCCGTCGAGTTCGGCGGGCGCATCAAGGTCACCCTGTCGATGCTGATGGAGATGCTGTTCTCCATGCTGCTGGCGCCGGTACGGATGATCTTCCACACCCGTTTCGTACTGGCCGCGTTCCTCGGCTGGGCTGCGACCTGGAACTCGCCGCAGCGTGACGACGACTCCACCCCATGGAGCGAAGCGCTGCGCCGCCATGGTCCACAGACCCTGCTGGGCTTCGCCTGGGCCGGGCTGGTGGCCTGGTTGAACCCGAGCTTCCTGTGGTGGCTGGCGCCAATCGTGGGCTCGCTGGTGCTGTCGATCCCGGTATCGGTCATTTCCAGCCGCACGCGATTGGGCCTGGCGGCCAAGGACGAGAAGCTGTTCCTCATCCCCGAGGAATACGCGACGCCGCAGGAGCTGCTGGCCACCGACCAGTACACCCACGAGAACCGCTGGCATGCCCTGCATGACGGCTTCGTGCGGGCAGTGGTCGACCCGCGGCAGAATGCCCTGGCCTGCGCCATGGCCACTGCCCGACACGGCCAAGCCGCGCCGATCGAGGCGCTGCGTGCCGAGCGCGTGGCCAAGGCAATGGAGGTTGGGCCGAAAGGGCTGGACCTCAGTACCCGCCTGGCCTTGCTCAGCGACCCGGTCGCCTTGAGCCGCCTGCACGAGCAGGTCTGGGCCGAGCACAATGCGGCGTGGATCGATGTGTGGCGTGCCTCCATCAAGAACGACCCGCATTCGCCGCTGCTGCCACTGCATCCGGAGAATGAAGGCCAACCGGCACTCGTCGGCGCCTGATTAGGCCTATTCGCGGGTGAACCCGCTCCCACAGGGGCTGTGCAGTCCCTTGTGGGAGCGGGTTCACCCGCGAAGCTTTTCAAGGCCCTGGCCGATTTTGGCCAACAAAGTCCCCCCCGGCTCTAGGTCCGAGCGCCTCCATGCGTTAGCATCCCTCTCCGATAATCCGCATCGGCCGGTACGGCCGTGCCAAGACAATAAGATTCGCTTCTTTACTTGCTAGGGGACTTGGTGATGATCAAGAAATACCTTTCGCGACTGCTGGTCGGTGTTACCGCCCTGGTCGCCGTAACTGCGGCCCAGGCCGGCGCCATCGATGAAGCGGTCAAGCGCGGCACCCTGCGGGTGGGCATGGACCCAACCTACATGCCATTCCAGATGACCAACAAGCGCGGCGAGATCATCGGCTTCGAAGTCGATATCCTCAAAGCCATGGCCAAATCCATGGGCGTCAAGTTCGAGGCTGTTTCCACCGCGTATGACGGCATCATCCCGGCTCTGCTGACCGACAAGTTCGACATGATCGGCAGCGGCATGACCCTGACCCAGGAACGCAACCTGCGCCTGAACTTCAGCGAACCCTTCATCGTGGTTGGCCAGACCCTGCTGATCCGCAAGGAGCTGGCCGGCGAGATCAAGTCTTACAAAGACCTGAACAACGAGAAGTACCGCCTGACCTCCAAGCTCGGCACCACCGGCGAGATGGTGTCCAAGAAGTTGATCAGCAAAGCCAAGTACCACGGCTACGACAACGAGCAGGAAGCGGTGATGGACGTGGTCAACGGCAAGGCTGACGCCTTCGTCTACGACGCACCGTACAACGTGGTGGCGGTCGAGAAGGCCGGTGCTGGCAAGCTGCTGTTCCTCGAGGAGCCCTTCACCTACGAGCCGCTGGCCTTCGGCCTGAAGAAAGGCGACTACGACAGCATCAACTTCATCAACAACTTCCTGCACCAGATCAAGCATGACGGGACCTACGATCGTATTCACGACAAGTGGTTCAAGAACAAGGATTGGCTGAAGGAAATGGAATAAGGCCCAGGCCACAAGCCCGGCTTTATGACCCCGACGCGCAGGCAAACCCTGCGCGTTCGCATTTACGGAAGTACCCCACGTGATCAAACACAAGAAAGCCCAGTGGCCTTGGCACGGGTTGACCGCCCTGGTCCTGGTGGGCCTGGCGTTCAGCCTGTACATGGCCACCTCGATGATTTCCTACGAGTGGCGCTGGAACCGCGTACCGCAGTACTTCGCCTACAAGGCCGAGGACGTACAGCGTGCCGCCAGTAACGGTAGCGTGCAGGAGATCGTCGTTTCCGGTGACACCGCGCGTGTCACGCTCAAGGATGAAAACGGCGAAGAGCAAGTGCTCGATGTGGCCAAGGATAGCCTGCAACTGAGCCGCGGTGACGACGTCGCCGAGGGCGACCAGATCGGCGTGACCCGTCACTGGGCGGCTGGCCCGTTGGCATGGGGCCTGTGGACCACGTTGTGGATCTCGGTGGTGTCCGGGGCGCTGGGCCTGGTGATCGGCCTGTTCGCCGGCCTGTGCCGGTTGTCGAACAACCCGACCCTGCGCGACCTGTCGACCGTCTACGTCGAACTGGTGCGCGGCACGCCGCTGCTGGTGCAGATCTTCATCTTCTACTTCTTCATCGGCACCGTGCTCAACCTGTCCCGGGAGTTCGCCGGGGTGGCCGCGCTGGCGCTGTTCACCGGTGCCTATGTCGCGGAAATCGTCCGCGCCGGCGTGCAGTCCATTGCCAAGGGCCAGAACGAGGCTGCACGCTCGCTGGGCCTGAACGCGGGCCAGTCGATGCGCCACGTGATCCTGCCGCAGGCGTTCAAGCGCGTGCTGCCACCGCTGGCGGGGCAGTTCATCAGCCTGGTCAAGGACACATCGCTGGTGTCGGTGATCGCCATCACCGAGCTGACCAAGAGCGGCCGTGAGGCCATCACCACGTCGTTCTCGACCTTCGAGATCTGGTTCTGCGTGGCAGGCCTGTACCTGCTGATCAACCTGCCGCTGTCGCACATCGCCAGCCGGCTCGAGCGGAGGCTTGCGCAAAGTGATTGAAGTTCGTGACCTGCTGAAAGTCTTCGACACCCGTGGCCATGTGGTGCGGGCTGTGGATAACGTCACCACTCAAGTCGCCAAGGGCGAAGTGGTGGTGGTGCTCGGCCCGTCGGGTTCGGGCAAGTCGACCTTCCTGCGCTGCCTCAATGGCCTGGAGCATTTCGACGAAGGCCATGTGGCCATCGACGGCCTGCAACTGGCCGACCCGAAAACCGACATCAACGCCTACCGCCGCGAAGTCGGCATGGTGTTCCAGCACTTCAACCTGTTCCCGCACATGACCGTGCTGGAAAACCTGTGCCTGGCGCAGAAGGTGGTGCGCAGGCGCAACAAGGCCGAGCGTGAAGCCAAGGCCCGTGCGTTGCTGGAAAAGGTCGGTATCTCGCAGAAGGCCAACGAGTACCCGTCGCGCCTTTCGGGTGGTCAGCAGCAGCGGGTGGCGATCGCCCGCGCCCTGGCGATGGACCCGAAAGTGATGCTGTTCGACGAGCCGACCTCGGCGCTCGACCCGGAAATGGTCGGTGAGGTGCTGGACGTGATGAAGACCCTGGCCCAGGAAGGCATGACCATGGTCTGCGTCACCCACGAAATGGGCTTTGCCCGGGAAGTGGCCGACCGCGTGCTGTTCTTCGACCATGGCAAGCTGCTGGAAGACTCGGCGCCGGCTGCGTTCTTTGCTGCGCCGAAAGACCCAAGGGCACAGGCGTTTCTGCGCCAGGTGCTGTAACCGCACTTGTGGGAGCGGCCTTGCGTCGCGAAAGGGGTGCGAAGCACCCCCAAGGATTTAAGCTTCGCCGCACAGATTGCCGGGGCCGCGCTGCGGCCCTTTCGCGACGCAAGGCCGCTCCCACAAGTCCTGCGAGGTCCTCAAGGCGGATGCCTGACCTGTGTGAGCGGGCTTGTCCCACGAATCAGGTGGCTCGATATCAAAGGCTGAACCGCCCCACCATCCCCCGCAACTGCCGCCCGAGCTGCTCCAGTTCCCCACTCGAAGCCGCCGTCTGTTCACTGGCCGCACCGGTCTGGTCCGACACATCCCTCACACTGATCACGCTCCGGTTTATCTGCTCGGCCACCACGCTTTGCTCTTCGCTGGCCGTGGCGATCTGCTGGTTCATCCCTTGAATGCTCGACACCGTGTCAGTGATCTGCCCCAAGGCCTGTCCGGCCCTGCGGCTCAGCTCCACGCTCTGCTCGGTCAGGCGCTTGCTGTCGTCGAGCAGGTGGGTGACCTCGTCCGTACCGCTGTGCAGGCTGTCGATCAATTGCTCGATTTCTTCGGTGGACTGCTGGGTGCGCTGTGCCAGCCCACGCACCTCATCGGCAACCACGGCAAAGCCACGGCCCGCTTCACCTGCCCGGGCGGCTTCGATCGCCGCGTTCAGGGCCAACAGGTTGGTCTGCTCCGATACCGACTTGATCACATCGAGAATGCTGCCAATCCGCTGGCTTTCGCCGGCCAGATGCTGCATGGCGGCCAGGCAATCGTCCATCTGCCCCGCCAACTGCTCGATACGACCAATGGCTTCACCTACTACCTGATCACCCAGTTGCGCCTGCTGGTCAGCATTGGTGGCTGCCTGTGACGCTTGCTCGGCGTTTTGCGCCACTTCCTGCACCGTGGCGCTCATCTGGTTCATGGCGGTAGCAACCTGGTCGGTTTCTTCGCGCTGCTGGTTGATACGCAGCTTGGTGTCCTCGCTGCTGGCGGCCAGCTGCGAAGCAGCCTGGGACAGCTGGCCGACGCCCTGATCGATACCACCGATCAGCTCGCGCAGGCTGACGGTCATCTCGCGCATGCTGGTCTGCAACTGCCCCATCTCGTCGCGGCGCTGCACGGGTTCGAGCTGGCTCAGGTCGCCTTTGGCGATGCGCGCGGCCAGTGCCAGTGTCTGGCGCAGGGGTTGAGTGATCTGCTGGGTAATCAGCCAGCCGGCGACGACACCGACGATCAGGGCCAGCAGGGCCACGCTGGTGAGCAAGGAACGTGCGGCCACGGCTTCGTTGTCGCGTTGCTCCACCTTCCGTTCACCCAGCTCGACGCTGACAGCCCTGAGCTCGATGCCCATCTGCTCCATTTCGCTCTGCAGCTGCTCGACCTGCAGCGCGGTGCGGCGGTATTGATCGAGGCTGGTCCGGTACTTGGCCAGTTCGATGCCGGGCTGCTCGGTGAGGGCACGAGGCAGGCCCAGCGGCACGAGGGCTCTGAGCAACTGCTCAAGGCTAACGTCGGCGGCTTCCAGCGCGGCATCGCCAACCTTGGCGAAGTCTTCCAGCGGAGAGAACGTATAAGCCGGCACCAGGCTCTGCTGGTTGGCGCCGTCAACATGCCGGCTGAGGGTGTCCATCAAACCCAGAACGGCGCCTTGCTGGTTGTCGCCTGGCATCTTCAGCAGGGCCTGTGTCTGCAGATCATCGACGACGGTATTCAGTTTGGCTTCCTGCGCCTGCATGGCCGTGCGCAGCTGCGTGCGACTGCTTACCGTGTTCTGCAGGGCGGTGAAAGCATCACGCATTCGCTGCAGCAGTTGCAGCTTCTGCGTCAGCATCTGCCGCGACTCATCGACGCTGCTGCGTTGCTGAAGTGTCGTCAGCATGCTTTCCAGTTGCCCGAGGATCTTTACGATCTGCGCCCTGCTGGCTTCATCGGCCAGCACGCGATAGGTGATGCGCTCGGCGCGCAGGTCCTTGACCAGATCATTGATCCGGCCGATTTCGCTGAGTTGTTCCGAGCGGGTGATGGCGCCGTCCAGGGCGCGCCAGCCGCTGACTGTGGTGGCCAGGGTGAGCGCGAGGACTATGGCGAAGCCCAGGGCGAGCTTGGCGCCGACACTGATGTTGCCGAGCCTTTGATTGAGGTAGCCGAACATGGCAGGTCTCCGTCCAGTTGATAGGGATGGGGTGCCGGCGTAGTGCTGGCATCCCATCCCTGCCCATCGGCGGAGGGTTTGTAGGACTTGACCTGAAAGTTCTGTAGGAAAATTCAGCGCAAGTCGTGAAGCATCAGAGCCTGAACCGTCCAACCAACCCCTGCAGGTGAGTGCCCAGGCGGGCCAGTTCAACGCTGGAACTGGCGGTCTCCTCACTTGCCGCCGACGTCTGGTCGGAGATATCACGCACATTCATCACGCTGCGGTTAATCTCCTCGGCGGTGGCACTCTGCTGCTCGGCGGCGGTGGCGATCTGCTGGTTCATGGCCTGGATCGACGACACCGTGTGAGTGATGGTCTCCAGCGAACTGCCGGCGCGGCGGGTCAGTTCGACGCTGCTGTCGGTCAGCTGACGGCTGGCGTCCATCACACTGGCCACGCGCTGGGTGCCGCTTTGCAGGCCGGCAATCAGTTCTTCGATTTCCTCGGTTGATTGCTGGGTGCGCTGGGCCAGGCTGCGCACCTCGTCAGCGACCACGGCAAAGCCGCGCCCGGCCTCACCCGCACGCGCCGCTTCGATGGCGGCATTGAGTGCCAGCAGGTTGGTCTGTTGGGCCACCGACTTGATCACGTCGAGCACGCTGCCGATCTTGTCGCTTTCGGCCTTGAGCTGGTTCATCGCTTCGCTGGAGTTGACCACTTCACTGGCCAGGCGCTCGATCTGCGCGACCGCTTCGCTGACCACCCGATCACCCTCGCGCGCCTGCTGGTCGGCCATGGCCGCCGCTTCCGAGGCCTGTTCGGCATTGCGCGCCACCTCGTGCACGGTGGCGGCCATTTCGTTCATTGCGGTCGCCACCTGGTCGGTCTCGACCTTTTGGTTGTTGACCCCGGAGCTGGTCTGCTCGGTGACTGCCGACAGTTCTTCGGCAGCGCTGGCGATCTGCGTCACGCCATCGCCGATGCCGCCGATCAGCTCGCGCAGGCCTTGGGTCATGCGTTGCATGCTGGCTTGGAGCTGGCCAAGTTCGTCGCGGCGGGTCGAGTGCAGGTCCTGGCGCAGGTCACCACTGGCCACGCGTTCGGCGGCGGCGAGGGTCTGGCGCAGCGGGATGATGATCTGCCGGGTGATGGCCCAGGCCGCGAGCAGGCCCAGTACCAAGGCCAGGGCCGTGGCGCTGCCGAGCATGACTTTGGCCTGAGCAGTGCCGGCATCGCGCACTGCGGTTTGCGAAAGGGTCATCGCCTCACTGGTCTGCAACAGCACCGTGCCTTGGTCAGCCATGCGCTGCAAGGCCCGCTCGCTGGCGCTTTGGGCATTGGCGAACTGGGCCACCGCATCGCGGTAGCCTGCAAGCGCGGTCGCCGAATCGTCGAGGCCGGCGGCATACTCAGCTGGCAACTTGGCTGGCAGGGCCTTGAGTTCGGCCAGTGCTTGGTCGACGGCATTCAGCGCAGTTTGCTGGTAGTCGGCGATGCCGCTGTAGGTATAGCCACGCACCTGGTAGCGTGCTTGCTGCACCAGTGCGCTTACTTCCACGGCATGCTGGTACTGGCTGATGTCGCCGCCTTGCAGCAGGCGCTGCTGCACCCGGTTGATCAGCTCGACGGCCTTGTCGGCGCTGCTACCCAGCACATCGCGCGCAGCCTCACGGCGCTGACCGGCCTGTTTGATGTCGTTGAAGGCCTGCTGATACTGGCTGACTGCGGCCTGCTGCTGTTGCAGGCGCTGGCGGTCGGTGGGCTGCTCGATCTGCCCGAGCATGAGGCCGATCTGGCGCTCGAGATTGCCCAGGGCTTTTTCCAGCTCGCCGATGGCCGCATCGTTGCGGTCGCGCTGGTAGTGCTGGCGGGCGATGCGCAGCTCCTGGGTGTACTGGTGGATCACCGAGATGTTGCCCAGCTTGTCTCCGCGCTCGGTGACGCTGTTCAGGCCCTGCCAACCGGTAAAGGTGATGGCCAGAGTCAGCAACAGCACCAGGCCGAAGCCCAGCCCCAACTTGCGATTGACGCTTACATTCCCGAGCGATTGGGAAAACCATTGGTACATGTTTGACTCCCCGGCAACGTGGCAGCAAAGAATTTTTTTTGTGTTGCCAACACCATCGGCTTGCGCCGGGGAAACTTGATAGCGAAAAGCTGACCCGTCTGTCAGAAAATCCTTGAGAGCAGGGCAGTTACAGCGGTTTCCACGCGCAAGATGCGATCACCTAGCTGAACAGGTGCCAGGCCAGCTTTGCCGAACAGGTCGACTTCATAAGGGATCCAGCCACCTTCGGGACCGATGGCCAGGGTTACCGGGCCTTCAACCGCACGTGGGCAGGCCGGGTAGGGGCCGGGGTGGCCGACCAGGCCAAGAGTGCCCTCGGCGATGGCAGGCAGGCGGTCCTCGACGAACGGTTTGAAGCGTTTTTCGATGATCACCTCGGGCAGCACCGTGTCACGGGCTTGCTCCAGGCCGAGAATCAGGTTCTCGCGGATGCTTTCAGGCTGGAGAAAAGGCGTTTGCCAGAAGCTTTTTTCGACCTTGTAGCTGTTGACCAGGATCAGCCGCGGTACACCGAGGGTCGCCACGGTCTGGAACAGCCGGCGCAGCATCTTCGGGCGCGGCACGGCCAGCACCAGGGTCAGCGGCAGCTTGGCCGGTGGCTGCTGGTCGACGGCCACCTCCAGCTCGGCTTCGTGCTGTTCGAGGCGCAGCACCGTGGCCTGGCCCATCAGGCCGTTGATACGGCCCACGCGCAGGGTGTCGCCCACGACGACGCGGTGGATGTCCTGCATATGGGTGAAGCGGCGATCAGCGAGAACGACGCGGTCTGCCGAAACGAAGTCGGCCTCTTCAAGGAGTAACAGGTTCACGGCTGGGTCGCTGGTGGCTGGTCGTTATGGTCGTTGGTGGCTTCATCGTCAGCATGGCTGCGCTTGCGGATCAGGCTGCCACACAGCACGCCGATTTCGAACAGCAGCCACATGGGCACGGCGAGCAGCGTTTGCGAGAAGATGTCCGGCGGGGTGAGGATCATGCCGACCACGAAGCAGCCGATGATCACGTACGGGCGAACCTTCTTCAGGTACTTCACGTCGACCACGCCGATCCACACCAGCAACACCACGGCCACCGGGATCTCGAAGGCAACGCCGAAGGCGAAGAACAGCGTCATGACGAAATCGAGGTAGGCAGCGATGTCGGTCATCATCGCCACGCCTTCCGGAGTGGCTTTGGCGAAGAAGCTGAACATCAGCGGGAACACCAGGAAGTAGGCGAAGGCCATGCCGGCGTAGAACAGCAGGATGCTCGACACCAGCAGCGGAATGGCGATGCGCTTTTCATGGCGGTACAGGCCTGGCGCGATGAAGCCCCAGATCTGCTGAAGGATGAACGGAATCGCCAGAAACAGCGAAACGATCATGGTCAGCTTGAATGGCGTCAGGAACGGCGAGGCCACGTCGGTGGCGATCATCGTTGCGTTGGCCGGCAAGTGTTCGCGCAGCGGCGCCGAGACCAGGGTGTAGATCTGCTGGGCGAAGGAAAACAGCCCGGCAAAGATCAGGAAGATGACCGCCACGCAGCGCAGCAGGCGGGTGCGCAGTTCGGTCAGGTGCGAAACCAGCGGCATTGGCTGGTCGTGGTCCGGATTTTCGCTCATGAGGCTCGCGGCGGTTGAGGCGGTTCAGAAGGTGCGGCCGGGGCGGCAGGTGGCTCGGCCGGCCTGGCTTCGAGCCCGGCAGGTGGCTGCACGTTGGCCGTGGTCACCGGCGGCTGCGCGGGTGGCGTCAGAGGGTTGAGGATGCGCTTGGCTTCCTCTTCCATCTGCAGGATGTGCTCGTTATGCAGTTGGCGGCGGATGTCGTCGGCGCCGATTTCGCGCTCGACCTCCATCTTGATCGCATTGAAGCTGCGTTTCAGCCGCCCGATCCACAGCCCCGCGGTACGCGCGGCGCCAGGCAGGCGCTCGGGGCCGAGCACCAGCAGGGCGACAAGGCCGACGAGCAGCAGCTCGCTGAAGCTGATGCCGAACATGGGTCAGTCTTTCCGCTGCGGCTCTTGGACCGGCTGGGCCTGGCCCTCGATGGTATGGCCTTGCTGCGGCTGGGCAGTGTTCTGCACTGGCGGCACAGGCTGGACGGGCGGCGGGGTCTGCTCGGCCGGCTTGTTCTCTTCTTCGTTCATGGCCTTGCGGAAGCCCTTGATCGACTCGCCCAGGTCGCTGCCGAAGTTTTTCAGCTTCTTGGTGCCGAACACCAGGACCACGACGACCAGCAGGACAATCCAGTGTTTCCAGTCAAAAATACCCATGGTGCTCTCCTAAATTCGGTTTGCTCAGGCCGATGGCTGACGCGCGGCCTTTTCATCGTGCCCGGAAAGCCCGAAACGGCGCTCCAGTTCATCAAGCACGGCTTGTGGATGCTGGCCCAGCGCGCTGAGCATGACCAAGCTATGGAACCACAAGTCTGCGGTTTCATAGATGACATCACTGTAATCCTTGCTCACGGCGGCGTCTTTGGCCGCGATGATGGTCTCGACGGACTCTTCGCCGAGCTTTTCGAGGATCTTGTTCAGGCCCTTGTGGTACAGGCTGGCCACGTAGGAGCTGTCGGGAGCCGCTTGTTTGCGCTCTTCGAGCACTTCGGCCAGGCGGTTGAGGGTGTCGCTCATGTCAGTGTCCTGCGCTGTAGATGGCATCCGGGTCTTTCAGGACCGGGTCGACGGTTTTCCACTGGCCGTTCTCGAAGACGCGATAGAAGCAGCTTTCGCGGCCGGTGTGGCAGGCGATATGGCCCAGTTGCTCGACCATCAGGATGATCACGTCGGCATCGCAGTCCAGGCGCATTTCATGCAGCTTCTGCACATGGCCGGACTCTTCGCCCTTGCGCCACAGCTTGCCGCGGGAACGCGACCAGTAGATGGCGCGTTGCTCGGCGGCGGTCAGCGCCAGCGATTCGCGGTTCATCCAGGCCATCATCAGCACGCGTCCGGTCTTGTGGTCCTGAGCGATCGCCGGTACCAGGCCATCGCTGTTCCACTTGATCTCGTCCAGCCAGTCTTTCATCGTCGACTCCAAAGCGGGCCCGCTCCTGTGCCGGGCCCTTTGCGCTAGTGTGCCAGCCAGCAGCGCGGCTGGCTATTGGCGCACGATCAGGTAAAGGCCGGCGGCCAGCATCAGCCACGCCGGCCAAGCGCCAGGCGCGGCCAGACTGGCGGCCTCGGCGGCACCGGTGGCAAGTACCGCACCGCCGCCGAACAAGCCGGCACCGAGCAGGCGCAGCGCCCAGCGGTCGCCCTGGCGGCGACGCTCTGGCATTTGTGGGTCTTCCAGGTGCGGCTGCGACAGGCGCTCGAGCAGGTCTCGGGTCATGCCGGCCAGGTGGGGTAATTGTTCAGCCTGGCTATACAGGTTGCCGATGACCGCCTTGGGGCTCATGCGGTCGCGCATCCAGCGTTCCAGGAACGGCTTGGCGGTGCTCCACAGGTCCAGGTCGGGGTAGAGCTGGCGGCCCAAGCCTTCGATGTTGAGCAGGGTCTTCTGCAGCAGCACCAATTGCGGCTGGACTTCCATGTTGAAGCGCCGTGCGGTCTGGAACAGGCGCATTAGCACCTGGCCGAAGGAAATATCTTTTAACGGTTTTTCGAAGATCGGCTCGCACACGGTGCGGATCGCCGCTTCGAATTCATTGACCTTGGTATGCGCCGGTACCCAGCCCGAGTCGATGTGCAGCTGGGCAACGCGGCGGTAGTCGCGCTTGAAGAAGGCGATCAGGTTGCGCGCCAGGTAGTCCTGGTCCTCGGCGGTGAGGCTGCCGACGATGCCGCAGTCGATGGCGATGTACTGCGGGCTCCACGGTTTGACCGTGCTGACGAAAATGTTGCCCGGGTGCATGTCGGCGTGGAAGAAGCTGTCACGGAACACCTGGGTGAAGAACACCTCGACGCCACGCTCGGCCAGCATCTTCATGTCGGTGCGCTGGTCGGCCAGGGTGGCCATGTCGGTGACCGGCACGCCGTAGATGCGCTCCATCACCAGCACTTTCGGCCGGCACAGGTCCCAGTAAACCTGGGGCACGTACATCAGCTCGGAACCTTCAAAATTGCGCCGCAGCTGGCTGGCGTTGGCTGCCTCGCGCAGCAGGTCGAGCTCGTCGTAGATGGTCTTCTCGTAGTCGCCGACGATTTCCACCGGGTGCAGGCGGCGGGCGTCGGCCGAGGCGCGCTCGGCGGCCTTGGCGATCAGGAACAGCCAGGCCAGGTCCTGGGCGATGACCGGCTTCAGGCCAGGGCGAACCACCTTGACCACCACCTCTTCGCCACTCTTGAGGCGGGCGGCGTGCACCTGGGCGACCGAGGCCGAGGCCAGTGGCTCGACGTCGAAGCGGCTGAACACTTCGCCGACCTTGGCGCCGAGCTGATCTTCGATCAGCGCCACGGCTTTTTGCGGGTCGAACGGCGGCACGCGGTCCTGCAGCAACATCAGCTCGTCGGCGATGTCGGTGGGCAGCAGGTCGCGGCGGGTGGACAGCAACTGGCCGAACTTGATGAAGATCGGCCCCAGGTCCTGCAGCGCCAGGCGCAGGCGCGCCCCGCGGCTGAGCTCGGAGGGCTTGCGCGGCAGCCAGCGCCAGGGCATCAGCAGGCGCAGGCTGGCCAGCCACCACGGCAGCAGGGGTTGTTCGAACAACAGGTCATCGAGACGGTAGCGGATCACCACACGCTGGATGCGAAAAAGACGGCGGACGGCGAGCAGCTTCATGCGTTATCGCTGGTATCAAGGGATCGGGAGAGGCGCGTGAGGCGGGCCTCGAGGCGTTCTGTGTCGAGTTTCAGGGCATCGAGTTCGCTGAAGGCGGCTTCGGCCTCGCGCTTGCCGACCAGGGTGCGGGACTCTTCGGCCAGGTATTCGGAGAGGTTCTGGCTGAAGCGTGCCAGGCCCTGGCGGGTCCAGCGTGCGCGCAGACGAATGTGGCCGGCAAGCATGGCCGTGGCGACCGGGCCAAGCCAGCGCTGCAGCTCGTGTTCCCAGTCCAGTTCCAGGTCCTGCAGCACGCCGAACAGGTCGAGCAGCACGGCACTGTCGCCATGCAGTTCGACTTGCGGGCTGTGCAGCACGGCGGTCTTGTCCCGGGCCACGGCCAGTTGCACCAGGCTGCCAGCCGGGGCGCGCAGGCTGCAGTCGACCTCGCCTTCCCAGTGGCCGGCGAGCATCAGGCCTTCTTCATCGGGCAGGAGGAACACCTGCAGGGCCGGTTGGCGGCAGTCGATCTCGATGACCTTGCCTTCCAGCGCGGCCAGCCGCGGCAAGGCCGTGCTGTCCATGCGCAGGACGCGGTTCAGGCCATGTTCGACACTGGCGAGCAGCCCGGCCAGCAGCATCAGGGCTTGATTCCCCGGTGAACGGCAACGATGCCGCTGGTCATGTTGTGGTAGGTGACGCGGTCGAAACCGGCCTCGACCATCATGCTCTTGAGGGTTTCCTGGTCGGGGTGCATGCGGATCGACTCGGCGAGGTAACGGTAGCTCTCGGAGTCATTGGTGATCAGCTTGCCGGCCAGCGGCATGAAGGCGAAAGAATAGGCGTCGTAGGCCTTGGACATCAGCTTGTTGGTCGGCTTGGAGAACTCCAGGATCAACAGGCGGCCGCCCGGCTTGAGCACACGCAGCATCGAGCGGATGGCTTCGTCCTTGTGGGTGACGTTGCGCAGGCCGAAGGCGATGGTCACGCAGTCGAAGTGGTTGTCCGGGAACGGCAACTTCTCGGCGTCGGCCTGGACGAACTCGATGTTGCCGGCGACGCCACGGTCGAGCAGGCGGTCACGGCCGACCTTGAGCATCGAATCGTTGATGTCGGCCAGTACCACCTGCCCGGTCGGTCCTACAAGACGCGAGAACTTGGCAGCCAGGTCGCCGGTACCGCCGGCGATGTCCAGCACGCGGCTGCCGGCGCGCACGCCCGACAGTTCGATGGTGAACCGCTTCCACAGGCGGTGCATGCCGCCGGAGAGCACGTCGTTCATCAGGTCGTACTTGGCGGCCACCGAGTGGAACACTTCGGCGACTTTCTTCGCCTTCTGGCTTTCAGGGACGTCCTGGTAGCCGAAATGGGTGGTGGGTTCGGCGTGTTCGCCTTTGCGCTGGTCGTTCATATCGCTTCACCGGAAAAAATTACCGCCATTCTAGGGCGAATGGGCGGATTTGTCTTGGCGGGGTGTGCCTTGGGGCAGGGGCGGGCATAATGCAGATTATGTCTACATATCCAGGAACACCCGCATGACCCAGATCAGCGTCGAACGCAAACACTCCCTCGGCCGCGATGCCGCCCGCGCCAAGGCCGAAGCGCTGGTCGACAAGCTCAGCCGCGAGTACGACCTCAAGGCCACCTGGAACGGTGACCGTGTCGATGTGGCCCGCAGCGGCGCCAACGGCAGCGTGCATATCGGTGATGACAGCATCCGTGTGGAACTGAAGCTGGGCATGATGCTGTCAATGATGAGCGGCACCATCAAGGGCGAGATCGAGCGGGCGCTGGACAAGGCCCTGGCCTGAGCCGGGCCCGTTTCTCTGGCTACTGCGGTGGCTCTGCCGGGAATGGAATGATGCCGATCACCTGTTCCAGGCGCAGGTCGCCTCGGTAGATGGCGATACGCTCCCGTGCGTTGGCGGCTTGCTCGAGCATCGCCTCACGGCCCCTGACGCCTGCATCCCAGAATTTGAGGTGGCCCTTGACGAAATCATGCCCACCCGCTTCAAGGCTGGGGTAATGGAAATGCGCTTCCCACACCAAGCGCTGTGGCGCTTGCACATCGCGAATCTCGTAGACGTCGAGGTAGTCATTGGCGTGGCGTAGCTGCCGCCGAATCACGGTTTGCCGGATCCTGATCCGATTCTGCCCGGCAAGGTAGCGCAAGGCCTTGCCGTCGGGATGTCGGGTATTGAGGTACGCGTCGGTGAGTAACCGAAGCCTTTCCTGATCGACTCGGTCTACCGCCGCCTGCAGCAGGTCGATCAGGCCACTGTCCAGCGGGTTGTTCAGCTCGGTCAGTTGCTGTTGCACTTCGCGCATGTCACCTGCCGGCCATTCCAGGAAGTCACTCAGGCTGTTGGGTTCATCCGCGTAGTGAGCGGCGAAGGCGATTTTTCCGTCCACCTCTGCCAGCAGACGGTTTGCACGTTGACGCACCTGTGCCCGGTCGTGCCGGGCGGGTTGCACTTGTTCAGGTACTTCATGCCACACACCGTTGCGTTGCGCGAAGTTGCCTGCAGGCTGCTGGTTGAATGCATTGCGCTGGAACGCGCGATTACCCGCTTGTTCGACTTCCACCAGCAGTGGTCGGCCTCGGTCAACGCGGATCACCCGGCGCCTGGTCGATGCGAGGCGATGATAGGGCGCTGGCGCGGGTGGATTGATGCCGCTGTCGAGGTTTGCCAAGGCGGTGCTCAGTTGCTTTTCCGTGATCTGCGTCATGGTCGACAGCTCGCGTATGTACTCGTCCAGCACGTCAGCGACCAGCGCGGGAGCGTCAAGCGTCAGCATGTACTGGGCGCGGTCCAGCACCGTGCGGTACTTCTGGAGAATGTCCTCAAGCAGTTCGGCTTTGACCTGTGCTGTTGCTTCGGTGGCTGCCAGCCCGTCATGACTCCATATCGTGCGGCTCAACTCGCTGTCGCTGAGTTGCGCGCGCATTGTCAGCAGGTGCTCGGCCGTTTGTTTAGTGAGCCGCGTCTTGTCCACGGCCAGGTAGGCCAGGTCACTGAGCAGCTGGGCCCGAACGACCAGTGTCGAATATGTCTTGCGTCGGATGGACTCGGCGAGCTTGTTGGCTTTGTCGGGGAAGTCGACCCGGGAGTCCTCGAGTGCCTCAGGAATTATCCGGTCCAGCCGCTGGCTGACGACAAGCAGGCGGCGGCTGGCCTTGCAGGAATCGTTTACCCGGTCGCGATAATCGAGGTATTGCCGTGTTTCCTCGGCTGTCTCGGGAACGCGGCGCAGCCCGGTGCTTTGTGCGCTCAGCGCCTGGTGGTCGACCTGCTCCAGCAAACGGCGGCACAGCAGCATGTCGTTGTCTATGGCGGTGTCATACCAACTGCCATAGCGGCGTCGAGGCTGGCCTGTGGTATCGAATCTGCTGAACCGTGGTTCCATCATCTCCTTGAGCACTTCGATGTTGTCGTGCAGCAGTTTGCTCTGCCGCTCCAGGTAGAGCGCGGATACCTTGAGCTGGGGCAAGTGCAGCTCGCGCTGCGCTTTAAGTGCCAGTTTTTGTAGCTGCAGACCTTGTGGCGGCGAGGCACGCTGATGCGCGGGCAGGGCGTCGAAAGCCACGCTGTATTCCAGGGCAAGGTCGTCATAGGCCTTCAACTGCGAGGTGTTGAGCGATATGAGGGGCTTCAGTTTGCTCAACGCTTGCTGATTGTCCAGGGCACTTGCGCTCAAAGCGTCGAATCGTTGTCGATTTTCAGCGTTGATTGACTGCCTGTTCCTGGGCATGCCGCCGGCGAGGTTCAGGTTCAAGCTCCAGTGACCATTCCACCGTGTCAGCCATGGGCCTTTGCTGCGCTCCCGCCCAACGATATGGTAACCGTCCGTGGCGCCACCCCATTGCGAGACCCAGTCACTGCTGCTGTGGTCAGGGCCGATGATTTGCACGCCGCTCCAGGTCTCGATGACCTCGTAGACACCATCGCCCAGCGTAACGTAGAGCCGGTCGGTGATCTTGAACAACCCACGCAAGCGGCCCTCAGCCAAAGGCGTGTGCCCTTCCAATGATTGCTTGGCCTGCAGTTGGCTCAGTGTTCGCCGTTGTTGCGCCGACAGGTTGCCGAGGCGCTGCCCGTCATGCCAGCCGTGCACACGCACCGGAGCCGCCGGGGTCCCTTCAATCGGAATTTCCCAGGCCTTCTCTTGCGGCCGCTCGAGCGTTCGTGCTGAAAATTCGCCCTTTGGCGCAGGACCGGCAAAGCGCAGTGACGTGGACGGCTCGCCGATGGCAGGCGGCGTTGTGCTGCGATGTGCGAGGAGCAAGGCCAGGTTGGTGAGCAGGTCAGTTGCCGCGACGATTCTGTCGTCACCACTGCCGTTGATCAGCGCCAGCACGTCGTCTTTAACCGCCGATAGTGCCAGTACCAGCCATACCAGGCTGGTCAATGGGCCGTGCCAGAGCTGGCTGACGGTATTGAAGAGCGCCCAGGCGGCCTCTTTTACCAATGCGCGTTTTTCTTCGGCGTTGGACACGCTATTGCTGCTGGCGGCCAACAGCGTGGTCTCGACCCTGGCGTTGAACAACTGGCTCTCCAGATCATCCGTCCAAGGCTGGAAGGCAGCCTCGACCGGACGCTTGAGGCGTTCAAGCACGCCGTCTACCAGCTCGCCTTCAACACTGACCAGGTGGAGGAGTGAGGTCAGGGCAGGATGCAGGTGAGGCCGTGCGAAACCGCCATTTTCGTAGACCGGGCGCGCGGCATCGTCCAGCCAGGCCAATACGCTTTCTTGCAGTTCGCCCTTCTCACGGATTGCAGTCATCAGCAATCCGAGGGTCGGGAACTCCAGTAGAGCCTGTTCGGCGTAGAAGGGGCGGTACAGGACCCAGCTGCGGCTTGTGGCAATTTCGATGATGAACATGCCATGAGCCACGTCGCTTGCCGACGCGCCGGGTGCACAAAGGAAGGCCAACGGGGAGATGCGCACCTGGCCTGTGGCGTTGCCCGGTCCCTGACAGAAGTCCTGGATTGCCTGGCTTGCAGTTTCGCCAAGCTGTCTTTCGATCTTTGCCTGGAGGGCACTGAAGCGAAGGGCGTAACGCCATTCCCTGGCGTGCTGCCTGATCCGTTCGGCCCTGCGTGGTTCGGCGTTGACCTTGTCATTCAGGTAGGCGGGGTACTGGCCGCCGATATCGACCTGGTGAATGAGCGCCCTGATCTGCTCGATGTTCAACCCATCAGCCACGGGCGAGCTGATGCCGGTCATCACTTCGCCTGCCCCCAGACGCAGACGGGAGATCGCCAGGTCGGTCAGGGTCGTCGTGCGCAAGAACAGGGACTGCCCTTGCGCTCCGGGGCCGATGATGCTCTGGGAGATGCGGATGAATACCTTGTCCGGGTCGGGTGGCGCCATGTGCGGATGGCTGGCCTGCAGCTGGTCGCGCAAACGGCGTGCGGCGTAGCGGTGAATATCCTCGACATCTCCTAGGGATGTGGAGCCTTTCGAGTGGCCTTGGCTCACAGCCAGGTCGAGCAGCGCGGCATGATAGGCATGGCGATCCTCGGCACTGGCATTGGCCAGCCATTGCGGCACGCTCACGGCCGGCAGGGCCTCATCTTGGGGCCGCTGACTCGAGAAGTGCAGCGATGGGTCGCTCACCTGGCGCAATTGCTGCTCCAGTTCGTCGGTGCTTGCCACTGCGCCGATCCGCAAGTGCCCGATGTCGTCAAGGATGCCGTTGAGCAGTTGCCTGGCTTGGCAGGCGAAAGGGTTCCCGATCAGCGCTGTGCGTGCCCACGCCAAGGTGTCGAAGCGATAGCGCTGCGCCAGGGTTGTTTGCAGCTCGGCGGCGAAGCTGGTCAGGTCGGCGTGGCTGCGCACCGAACCGCAGGGTCTGCACTGCAGAACACGAGTGCGACCGTTGTCAGTGGTGGTGAGCAACAGGTCCGGTAGCGTGAAGGTGCGTTTGCCATTGCCCGCTCCCAGGGCGACTTGCACCGCCTCTATGACCCAGTCGTCGGAAACCCCATCAAGCATGGCGTACACAGCAGCCTTTTCGTCCTCCTCCAGGCCCTGGCGCGGGAGGGAATCGAGCAAGGCGGCCTTGATGGTGTGCTCCACCCAAAGCATGCGTGAAACCTGGCTGTCTTCGTCGAATCCGTTCCAGAAGCCGATCTGGGCTTGTTGGAAGGCCGGTATCAAAGTGCCAAGCAATGTATTGAAGTCATCACCGAGTTTTGCCAGGTTCGGAATGATTTCGGGTTGGCTGGCACTGTCCGGGCCTTGTTCCTGGATGCGGAATACCTGTGGGGGGCTGATGCTCAGCCGATCTGTGCTGCCCGGCTGCAGAGGTTCATTCGTCAGAAAATGTTTCAGCAGCTCGTCCAGCAGCCCGCTCTGGCGTGGGCGGTCATTCGTGCCGACAGGGCTGTGGAGGATGACGAAGTCGTCCAGCGATGTGATGTGCGGATGGTTGCGGCGTATCCACGGGTAGTGGTCGGCCAGGATTTGAAAACCTTCGTGCGACAGCACCTCGCGCAAGCTTGGACGTCTGGCGAAACAGGCTGCCACTCTTTGCCTGAAAGTCGACACAGGGGGATTGGTTGCAGCAGGCATGGCATCGATCTCCATCTAGTGAAGCCTGCGACGCTAGCGTGTTGGCGAAGGTGCCTGCGGTACATGGTTGCGACAACGAAGACCTTAGGGTGAGGTTTCTAATTTTCTTCCTTACCTTGTGCACAAGCCCAACCTCCATGGGCGGTTTTACCTCCACTCATGAGCATGAGGTACACAGCATGGCCAAAGTGATTGTGAAGAAAAAAGACGAAGCCCTGGGCACGCTTGGCGAGGTTCGTGGCTACGCACGCAAGATCTGGCTGGCCGGTATCGGCGC
This sequence comes from Pseudomonas sp. SMN11, assembly GCF_052041945.1. Lineage (NCBI taxonomy): Bacteria > Pseudomonadati > Pseudomonadota > Gammaproteobacteria > Pseudomonadales > Pseudomonadaceae > Pseudomonas > Pseudomonas sp. SMN11. The sequence continues at coordinate 199,799 of NZ_JBKGGW010000004.1, forward strand.
CTACGCCCGTGTTGGCCAGGAAGGCTCCGACTACTTCAAGGAGCTGGTCAAAGCCGGTGAAGGCGTCGAGAAACGCGGCAAGCAGCGCATCGACAAAGAGCTCGATGCCGCCAACCACCAGCTCGACGAAGCGGGTGAAGAAGTCAGTCGCGTACGCGGCAAGGTCGAAATTCAACTCGACAAGATCGAAAAAGCTTTCGACGCACGGGTAGGTCGCGCCTTGAATCGCCTTGGCATTCCGTCTAAACATGACGTTGAGGCGTTGTCCATCAAGCTTGAACAGCTGCATGAGCTGCTCGAGCGCGTCGCGCACAAACCATAAGGAGAGCAGGATGGCTGGCAAGAAGAATTCCGACAAAGAAGGCAGCTCCTGGATCGGCGGAGTCGAGAAGTACTCGCGCAAGATCTGGCTGGCTGGGCTGGGTATCTATTCGAAGATCGACCAGGACGGCCCGAAGCTGTTCGACTCGCTGGTGAAGGATGGCGAGAAGGCTGAGAAGCAAGCGAAGAAGACCGCTGAAGACGTCGCTGAAACGGCCAAGTCCTCGACCACTTCGCGCGTATCTGGCGTGAAGGACCGTGCGCTGGGCAAGTGGAGCGAACTCGAAGAGGCCTTCGACAAGCGCCTGAACAGCGCCATTTCGCGCCTGGGCGTACCGAGCCGCAACGAGATCAAGGCCCTGCACCAGCAGGTCGACAGCCTGACCAAGCAGATCGAGAAACTGACCGGCGCATCGGTCACCCCGATCTCCTCGCGTGCCAAGGCAGCCAAGCCAGCTGCGGCCAAGCCACTGGCCAAGCCAGCGGCGAAAACCGCAGCAGCCAAACCTGCGGCGGCGAAACCGGCTGCCAAAACTGCTGCAGCCAAACCTGCGGCGGCGAAACCGGCTGCCAAGACTGCTGCAGCCAAACCTGCGGCGAAACCGGCTGCCAAGCCTGTTGCAGCCAAGCCTGTCGCCGCGAAGAAACCGGCGGTGAAGAAAGCCCCGGCCAAACCAGCAGCCGCCAAGCCGGCAGCGCCAGCGGCCAGCGCCGCGCCGGCCGCTACCGCAGCACCGGCGCCTACTGCGGCCCCGGCGAGCAACCCGCCTTCGGCTCCGGCCAGCACCGGCTCCCTGCTCTGATAGCGGTGTAGCGCCCTTCGCGGCGGTTCGGCGTCCCGACAAGCCCGCTCCCACAGGTACAGCATGCACTCAAGCACTGCACTTCACCTGTGGGAGCGGGCATGCCCGCGAAGGTCATATAGCCGACCTGACAGGCTTACCCTTCCAGATACCTCACCGCCAGCTGCTCCGCCGCTGCCCGCGGCTGTTCCTGCAGATGCGGCGCCACCAGCATCATCACCTGGTACACCACGATCCCCACATCCCCCTCGCGCCCCAGCACTCGCTGGTAATCCAGCGAGAACATCAGGGTCAGTGTGATCTGCTCAACCAGTTGTCCCAGCGCCTGCGTCTCGCTCAGCACCAGCCCCTGCCCCTTGAGGCTGGCCAACAGCGCGGCCAGCGTGCGCTTGAGCGCGTTGATCAGGCTGCGCATGCCCCGTGCCAGCTTCGGCAAGCGCCCGGTCAGATTGGACAGGTCCTGGAACAAAAACCGGTACTGCGCCATGCGCTCGACGATCAAGTGCAGGAACAGCCAATAGTCCTCGGCCTCCAGGCGCACCTCCAGCGGAGGGTCGAGCAGCGGCATCAGCGCTTCCTCGAAGCGGTCGAACAACCCGTGGATCAAGGGTTCCTTGCCGTGGAAGTGGTAGTACAGGTTGCCCGGGCTGATGCCCAGTTCGTTGGCGATCTCGAGGGTCGAGACATTCGGCTCGCCCTGCGAGTTGAACAGCTGCAGGGCGCATTCGAGGATACGGTCGCGGGTCTTCATCCAGTCGTGGTGCTCATCGGGTCAGGACATAGGTGCCTGGCGCAGGGCCCAGCGGTGGATAGGTGGCGTTGCCCAGCTCCGTGCGTGGCGCCTTGAGCGGGCCGGAGCGCGGCGTGATCCACTCCAGCCACAACGGCCACCAGCTGCCGTCGCGGCGCTGTGCGTCATGGAACCAGGCGCGAGGGTCGCTCGAGAGCTTGGGGTTTTCCAGGTAGTACGCCTTGGGGTTGCCGGGTGGGTTGATGATGCTCTGGATGTGCCCGCTGTTGGCCAGCACGAACTGCCGGTCGCCACCGAGCAGCAAGGCCGAGCGGTACACCGCGTCCCACGGCGTGATGTGGTCGTTGCTGCCGGCCACGGTGAAGCTGTCGAGGTCGACCTGCTTGAGATCGATGGGGGTGCCACACACTTCCAGGCCCGCGGCGTGGGTCAGCGGGTTGACCTTGAAGAAGTCCAGCAAGTCGCCGTGCAGCGCGGCCGGCAGGCGGGTGCTGTCGGCGTTCCAGTAGAGTATGTCGAAGGCCGGCGGAGTCTTGCCGAGCAGGTAGTTGTTGACCCAGTAGTTCCAGATCAGGTCGTTGGGCCGCATCCAGGCGAAGATCCGCGCCACCTCGCCACCGTCCAGCACGCCACGCTGGTACGAGCGACGCTTGGCGGCCTCGATGGTCTGTTCGTCGGCGAACAGGCTGGCCGGGCTGTCGAACTTACTGTCGAGCAGGCTGACCAGGTAAGTGGCGCTGCGTACCCGGCGCAGCTGTTGCTTGGCCTGCAGGTGGCCCTGCAGCGCGGCCATGGTCAGGCCCCCGGCGCAGGCGCCCATCAGGTTCGGGTCGCGGCTGCCGCTGATGCTGCGGCAGGCGTTGAGTGCTTCTTCCAGGGCCTGCACATAGCTCGACAGGCCCCACTCGCGGTGGCGTGGGTCGGGGTTGCGCCAGCTGACCATGAACACCTGCAGGCCATTCTTGAGCATGTACTGGACGTAGCTGTTGGTCGGCTGCAGGTCGAAGATGTAGTACTTGTTGATTTGCGGCGGCACTACCAGTACGGGCCGGGCGTACTGCTTTTCGCTCATCGGCTTGTACTGGATCAGCTCCAGCAGATCGTTGCGGAACACAACGGCGCCGGGCGTGGATGCCAGATTGCCGCCCACTTCGAAAGCGCGCTCGTCCACCTGGCGCGGCAGGCCGTCGTTGTGGCGCAAATCGTCGAGCAGGTGGGCGACGCCACGCACCAGGCTCTGCCCGCCGGTATTGAACAGCTCCTTGACCGCCAGTGGGTTAAGCAGTGAGTTGCTCGGTGCCAGGGCGTCGTTGATCAGAGTGAACAGAAAGTGCGCACGGGCCCGGTCATCGTCGCTCAGGTGGCTTTCCTCGATCCACAGGCGGGTCTGTTTCTGCCAGGCCAGATAGGCCTGCAGGCTGCGCCGGTAGAACGGGTTCTGACTCCACGTAGGATCGTTGAAACGTGCATCACGCGCGCTCGGCTGATAGGGCGTGTCGCCGAGCATTACCCGGCCCAGCTGGCTGCCCAGCGTCAGCAGGTGGCGGGCAGTGTGCAGTGGATTGAGCAGGCTATGGCGGCCAACACTGCGCATGGTGGAAATCAGGTCGCGACCGCGTACGCCGAGGATGGCGTTCTGCACGTTCATGCTGGTGGCGGGGAGCGTGGACGTTCCTTTGGCCGGCTTTTCTTTCATGGCAACAACTCCCTTGTCAGGCCACGGTCGTACTCATCAGTCGTGCTCGTGCAAGAGCAAGCAACAATTCAGCCACCAGAGGCCGGACTGGGGTGCATGACCGCGCGCTGACGTTCTTGCTGGAGAAACTTCATGATGATGGGGGCGACGGCCTCGGCCCGGGTAATCAGGAACAGATGACCGTCGTCGATAATGTGTAGCTGGGCATTGGGAATTCGCCAGGCCAACAGGCGCATGTTGATCAGCGGGATCAGCGGGTCGTCGTCGCCGGCCAGCACCAGTGTCGGCTGCTGGATCTTGTGCAGCCAGTGGATGCTGGTCCAGCCCAGCCCGGCGAACAGCTGCCAGTAGTAGCCCATCTTGCCGCCGGAGCGCACTTTGGCGGCGTGGTGCATGGCCAGCTCCGGGTCGCGGCGGAAACCGCCGCCATAGATCAGCGGCGCGATGCGGATAACATGCGATGGCTGCACGTAACGCCTGGGGCTGGCCATCATCCACAGCACCTTTGGCTTGCCGGGCACCATCACCGCACCCGCCGCCGTGGCCGCCAGCACCAGCTTCTTGCAGCGCTCGGGGTAGTCATGGGCGAACTGCTGGGCCAGTGCACCGCCCCAGGACACGCCGATGACATTGACCTGGCCGTAGTCCAGGTAATCGAGCATGCGCGCCGTCAGCTTGGCCAGGCCGGGAAAGCGGTAAGGGTGGCGTGGCGTGGACGAGCCGCCTACACCGGGGACGTCGAAGGCGATGACCTCCAGGTCCGGGTCCAGTGCCTCGATGAACGGGAACACCAGCTCAAGGTTGGCGCCGATGCCGTTGAAGATCAGCAACGGCGTCAGGTGCGGCTTGCCCGGGCGCACCGCGGTACGGATGGATTGGTCGTCCAGCTCGACGGTGCGGAAGATGTAGGGTAGCGGCATGCGCGTGGCTCTGTGGCTTAAAATGTACCGTGGCACGCTCCAAGCGGCCACGGCATTGTGACTCAACGCTCGTGTACGTAAGTCCCCGGCGCGGCCTCGCCAGCGGCATAGGCGCGGTTGCCCAGGCGCGTCGGTGCCTTTTTCAGGTCGCCGGCGCGTTCGCCCAGCCAGGTCTGCCAGTGCAGCCACCAGGAGTCGGCATGCTTTTCGGCGTTATCCTGCCAGGCCACCGGGTCGCCCGGGCGGTCGGCGCCGGTCATGAAGCGGGCCTTGGGATTGCCTGGCGGATTGAGGATGCTCTGGATGTGGCCGCTGTTGGAAAGCACGAACTCGATCTTGCCGCCGAACAGGTGCGCCGAGCGGTAGCACGATTGCCACGGGGTGATGTGGTCGGAGGTGCCGGCGACGCTGAAGATGTCGCACTGGACTTTCTTCAGGTCGATGGCGGTGCCGCACACTTCCAGGGCATCCGCGCGGGTCAGCGGGTTGTTCTTGAACAGTTCGATAAGGTCGCCGTGGAAGGCGGCGGGCAAGCGCGTGGTGTCGTTGTTCCAGAAAAGGATGTCGAATACCGGTGGCTCGTTGCCGAGCAGGTAGTTGTTGACCCAGTAGTTCCAGATCAGGTCATTGGGGCGCATCCAGGCGAACACCTTGGCCATGTCGCTGCCTTCGAGCACCCCGGACTGGTAGGAGTGGCGCTTGGCGGCCTCCAGCGTCTGTTCGTCGACGAACAGTGCGACCTCGGTGTCCATCGTGGTGTCCAGCACGCTGACCAGCAGTGTCAGGGCATTGACCTTCTGCTCACCCAGCGCGGCGTAATGGCCGACCAAGGCGGTGCAGGTGATGCCACCGGAGCAGGCACCGAGCATGTTCAGGTCTTTGCTGCCGGTGATTGCCAGTACCGCGTCGACCGCTTCCTTCAAGGCATCGATATAGGTCGACAGGCCCCACTCACGCTGGGCCTTGGTCGGGTTGCGCCAGCTGATGATGAAGGTCTGCTGCTGCGAGCGCAGGCAGAAGCGCGCCAGGCTCTTTTCCGGGCTCAGGTCGAAGACGTAGAACTTGTTGATCTGCGGCGGCACCACCAGCAGCGGGCGGGCATGCACCTGCTCGGTGATGGGGCTGTACTGGATCAGCTCCAGCACGTCGTTGCGGTAGACCACGGCGCCTTCGCTGGTGCCGAGGTTCTTGCCGACCTCGAACGCCTCCATGTTGACCTGGCTGGGCATGCCGCCGTTGTTGACCACGTCCTTGGCCAGGTTGGACAGGCCGTCCAGCAGGCTCTTGCCGCCGGTTTCGAAGAAGCGTTTGATCGCGGCCGGGTTGGACAGGGTGTTGGTCGGCGCCATGGCCTCGGTCATCAGGTTGATGACGAACTGGCCGCGGGCGATGTCCTGGGGCGACAGGTCACTGTTGCCAATCCACTCCTGCAGCTCCTTGCGCCAGGCCAGGTAGGTTTGCAGGTAACGGCGGTAAAGCGGGTTCTTGCTCCAGGCCGGGTCCTGGAAGCGACGGTCGTCACCTGCCGGGGCGAGGCTGGATTTGCCCAGCAGCACGTTCTTCAGCTCCAGGCCGAAGTGCGCCACATGCTTGGCACTGTGCAGCGGCTGGCGCACGGCCTGACGCAGCACGGTACGCGCAGAGCTCAGCAGGTCCTTGCGGCGGATGCCGATGACCGGGTTCAGCCCCAGGGTGTTTTCCGAGGCTTGCCGCTGCAACTCATCGTTGTTCTTGTTACTCATCTACGACGCTCCGTTGTCCTGAGACGAGTACCGGATTGCTGTGGCGCATTGCACAGCGGACAGCCCGGTACTGTTACTCGGGTGACCAGTGATAAGGAACAGCGGTGCTGCGGGCCGGATGCATTCGGCGATGAGCTGCGGGGGATTCTGCGTGTGAAGACAGCCTGCTTTCGCTCGCGACCTCTACATACCGGCCAGTGCCTGATTGCCCTCAAGGCGATGCAGGGAACTTGCCAGCTCCATTGGTTACCCGACTTTCATGTAATGCGCAAGACAACCCGTTTAAGAGTTGTCTGTAAGGCATTCAAACAGATGAGATTAGAAAATGCGCTCTAAAGCCTGGAAGGCTTGAGCTAGAGCATGAGTTTGACCACCGATTCCGCAGGGTCACGGGACTTGCCGGCCTTGTGCAGTTCATCGAGGTACTCGGCCCACAGCTGCTCCTGGCGCAAGCACAGCTGTTCAAGGTACTCCCAGGTGAACAGGCCGCTGTCATGGCCGTCGTCGAAGGTCAGTTTCAGTGCATATTGGCCGGCAGGCTCCAGGCCGATGAGGCCGACATTGATCTTGCCGAATTGCAGGATGGGGTTGCCGTGGCCCTGGACCTCGGCGGAGGGGGAGTGCACCCGCAGGAACTCGGCGGGTAGCTGGTAGACCTCGCCGGGGGCGTAGGTGAGGCTGAGGGTCTTGGAGGCTTTGTGCAGGTTGATGGCGGTGGGCAGGCGGGCCATGGCTGGAATCTCTCGAGAGCTGATGGTGCAAGCTTCGAGTGATTCAGGCCATTGTGCAAGGGGGCCGCGTAGCGGCCCCTTGCGGTCTTACAGGATGTAGCGCGACAGGTCTTCGTTCTGCGCCAGCTCACCGAGGTGGCCGTTCACATACGCCGCATCGATGATGATCGGTGCTTCGTCGTGAGTGCTTGCCAGGTCACCGGCACTGAACGACACCTCTTCGAGCAGGCGCTCGAGCAGGGTGTGCAGGCGGCGGGCACCGATGTTCTCGGTCTTCTCGTTCACCTGATAGGCAATCTCGGCCAGGCGCTTGATACCGTCGGCGGCGAACTCGATGTTCAGGCCTTCGGTCTTGAGCAGTGCACTGTACTGTTCGGTCAGCGACGCGTGCGGCTCTTTCAGGATCCGCTCGAAATCTTCCGGTGTCAGTGCCTTCAGTTCGACACGGATCGGCAGGCGGCCCTGCAGCTCTGGTACCAGGTCGCTCGGCTTGCTCAGGTGGAACGCACCGGAAGCGATGAACAGGATGTGGTCGGTCTTGACCATGCCCAGCTTGGTGTTGACGGTGCAGCCTTCGATCAGCGGCAGCAGGTCGCGCTGCACGCCTTCACGAGATACATCGGCACCGCCGACATTGCCACGCTTGGCCACCTTGTCGATTTCGTCGATGAACACGATACCGTGCTGCTCGACCGCTTCCAAAGCCTTGGCCTTGAGTTCTTCCTCGTTGACCAGGCGACCGGCTTCTTCGTCGCGCACCATCTTCAGCGCGTCCTTGACCTTCAGCTTGCGGCTCTTGCGCTTGCCCTTGCCCATGTTGGCGAACAGGCTCTGCAGCTGGTTGGTCATTTCTTCCATGCCGGGTGGCGCGGCGATTTCGACGCCCATGTTCTCGGCAACTTCGATTTCGATTTCCTTGTCGTCCAGCTGGCCTTCACGCAGGCGCTTGCGGAACAGCTGGCGGGTGTTGGAATCGCTGCTGGTCTGCGCGGCTTCCTCGCTGAAGCTGCTGACCCGCGCCTGCGGCAGCAGGGCGTCGAGGATGCGGTCTTCGGCGGCGTCTTCGGCACGGTGACGCACACGGACGATTTCCTGCTCGCGCAGCATCTTCAGCGCGGCATCGGCCAGGTCACGGATGATCGACTCGACGTCGCGGCCGACATAGCCCACCTCGGTGAACTTGGTGGCTTCGACCTTGAGGAACGGCGCGTTGGCCAGCTTGGCCAGGCGGCGGGCGATTTCGGTCTTGCCGACGCCGGTAGGGCCGATCATCAGGATGTTCTTCGGCGTCACTTCGGCGCGCAGCTCGGCAGGGAGCTGCATGCGCCGCCAGCGGTTGCGCAGGGCAATGGCGACGGCACGCTTGGCGTCGTCCTGGCCGATGATGTGGCGGTTGAGTTCGTGGACGATCTCGCGGGGGGTCATGGACATGATCAATACGGTCCTGAAGCAGAAGGTGTCAGCGTGGAAAAGCCCCACCGCCGGGATGGGGCGCCAGAACAGCTGATCACTCGGCCAGGTCCTGCTCCTCGATGGTCAGGTTGTGGTTGGTGAACACGCAGATGTCACCGGCGATGTTCAGGGCGGCCTCGGTGATTTCCCGGGCCGACAGGTCGGTCTTGTTCAGCAGGGCGCGGGCTGCGGCCTGGGCATAGCCACCACCGGAACCCATGGCGATCAGGCCGTCTTCCGGCTCGACCACGTCACCGTTGCCGGTGATGATCAGCGATGCGTCCTTGTTGGCCACCGCCAGCATGGCTTCCAGGCGGCTCAGGGAGCGGTCGGTACGCCATTCCTTGGCCAGCTCGACGGCGGCACGCACCAGGTGGCCGGAGTGTTTCTGCAGTTGGGCTTCGAAGCGCTCGAACAGGGTGAAGGCGTCGGCGGTGGCACCGGCGAAACCGGCGATCACTTCGCCGTTGTACAGGCGACGGACCTTCTTGGCGTTGCCTTTCATCACGGTGTTGCCGAGGGATACCTGGCCGTCGCCGCCCATGACGACTTTGCCGTTACGGCGGACAGAAACGATGGTGGTCAAGGGGAGAGTCTCCACGCAGCGGGGCAAAATTGCCTGATGCAGACTCATATGGGGGTGGGGGGAAGGATTTCAACCGCGGGGGATGAATGGTCGCCGCAGGCTCAAGGTCGAGCGCGATCAATGTGGGAGCGGCCTTGTGTCGCGAAAGGGCTGCGTAGCGGCCCCTGGATCTCGGCAACATGCATAGATTGCTGGGGCCGCTTTGCGGCCCTTTCGCGACACAAGGCCGCTCCCACAGGGGTTACTCAGGCCTCGTGGCAAACATGGCCATCGACCAAGGTATAACGCACGGCCGCCGGCAGGCAGTGGCCGATGAACGGGCAGTTTTCACCGCGCGACAGCCATTGCTCACCGGCAATCGTCGAGGCCTTGGCGTCGAACAGTACCAGGTCGGCGGCGCCGCCGACTTTCAGCTCACCGGCCGGCAGGCGCATGGCCTTGGCCGGGCCGCTGCTCAGGCGGGCGAGCAGTGTCGGCAGGTCGAGCAGGCCGTCCTCGACCAGGGTCATGGCCAGCGGCAGCAGCAATTCTACGCTGCTGATACCCGGTTCGGTGGCGCCGAACGGGGCCAGCTTGGCATCACGCTCGTGGGGCTGGTGGTGGCTGGAGATCGCCTGGATCACCCCCGATTTCACCGCCGCGCGCAGGCCGTCGCGGTCGGCGGCGGTGCGCAGTGGTGGCTGCACGTGGTAAAGGCTGGAGAACTCGCGCAGCGACTCGTCAGTAAGGATCAGCTGATACAGCGCCACGTCGGCCGTCACCGGCAGGCCCAGCTGCTGGGCCTGCTCGATCAGGCGTGCGCCGCGGGCGCTGGTGATCTGGGTGAAGTGCGCGCGCACGCCGGTCTGTTCCACCAGCAGCAGGTTGCGCGCCAGGGCCACGGTCTCGGCGGTCTCAGGGATGCCGGGCAGGCCGAGGAAGCTGGCCATGGCGCCCTCGTGGGCCAGGCCGCCCTGGGCCAGGTCGCGGTCCTGTGAGTGGAACACCACAGTCAGGTCGAAGGTGGCGGCGTACTCCAGGGCACGGGCCAGGGTACGGTTGTTGGGGATTTCCTTCAGGCCGTTGCCGAAGGCCACGCAACCGGTGTCGCGCAGGGCAACCAGCTCGGCCAGTTGCTCGCCCTCCAGGCCCTTGGTCAGGGCGCCGATCGGGTAGACCTTGCTGTTGGCCGCCTCTCGAGCGCGGTCGAGGATCAGCTCGGCCACTGCCGAGGTATCCAGCACCGGCTTGGTCTGCGGTGGGCAGCACAGGCTAGTAACGCCACCGGCCACGGCGGCGCGGGTTTCACTGGCGATGGAGCCCTTGCGGCTGTAACCCGGCTCGCGCAGCGAGACGCCGAGGTCGACCAGGCCGGGCGCGGCGATCAGTCCGTCAGCTTCGATCGTGCGGCTGGCGCTGAAACCGGCCGGGGCAGCACCGATGGCAGCGATGCGCGCACCGTCCAGGTGCAGGTCGGTGACCTGGTCCAGGCCGCTGGCAGGGTCGATGACCCGGGCGCCAAGAATACTGATGGTCACTGGGCGTTCTCCTGGTCGAATTGACGTTGCGCGTTCTGCCCGCTCATGGCCATGGACAGCACCGCCATGCGCACGGCGATGCCGTAGGTGACCTGGTTGAGAATCACCGAGTGTTTGCCGTCGGCCACCGCCGACTCGATCTCCACGCCGCGGTTGATCGGGCCCGGGTGCATGACGATGGCGTCGGGCTTGGCGCCGGCCAGGCGTGCGGTGGTCAGGCCGAACAGGCGATAGAACTCGCCTTCGCTGGGCAGCAGGCCGCCAGCCATGCGCTCACGCTGCAGGCGCAGCATGATCACCACGTCGACGTCCTTGAGGCCTTCGGCGAGGTCGGTGTAGACCTTCACGCCGTACTGCTCGATACCGATCGGGATCAGGGTTTTCGGGCCGATCACACGGATGTCCGGGCAGCCCAGCGCCTTCAGCGCGAGCATGTCGGAGCGGGCCACGCGCGAGTGCAGGATGTCGCCAACGATCGCCACCGAGAGATTCTCGAAGCTGCCTTTGTGGCGGCGGATGGTCAGCATGTCGAGCATGCCCTGGGTCGGGTGCGCGTGGCGGCCGTCACCACCGTTGATCACGGCGACGTCGGGGCACACGTGCTCGGCGATGAAGTGCGCAGCGCCGGAGTCGGAGTGGCGGACGACGAACATGTCGGCGGCCATGGCTTCGAGGTTGCGCAGGGTGTCGAACAGGGTTTCGCCCTTGCTGGTCGAGGAGGTCGACACGTTCAGGCTGATCACGTCGGCCGACAGGCGCTGGGCGGCCAGCTCGAAGGTGGTGCGGGTGCGGGTCGAATTCTCGAAGAACACGTTGCACACGGTCTTGCCGCGCAGCAACGGGACTTTCTTGACGGCTCGGGCGCCGACTTCGAGGAACGAGTCGGCGGTGTCGAGGATCTCGGTGAGCAGTTCGCGGGGCAAACCGTCGAGCGAGAGGAAATGGCGCAGCTGGCCCTGGTCATTGAGCTGCAGCGGGCGCTTGGCGTCGATTGGCGTCATCGCGAGGGGACTCTTAAAGGGCGGAAGCGGTGGCGAGGTCCTGGCGCTCGAGGGCGAGCGGTGCGGGTCCGGTCAATTTTACCCGTTCATGGGCGGCCAGCGACAGGGTGGCGCCGAGCACATTGGGGCGGATGGGCAGTTCGCCGGCATCCAGGTCGAGCAGGCAGACCAGGGTGACACTGGCCGGGCGGCCGTAATCGAACAGTTCGTTGAGTGCTGCGCGGATGGTGCGGCCGCTCATCAGCACGTCGTCGATCAACACCAGGTGCTGGCCTTCGACCTCGAACGGCAGCTCCGAAGGGCGTACCTGCGGGTGCAGGCCGTTCTGGCTGAAGTCATCGCGATAGAACGACACGTCCAGGGTGCCCAGCGGGCTCTGGTCGGCCATTTCCGCCTGCAGGGCCTGGGCAACCCAGACGCCGCCGGTACGGATGCCGATGAAACGCGGCTCGGTGATGTTGCGGCGGGCCAGATGGGCGCGAAGGTCGACAGCCATCTGCCGGATCAGGTCGGCGGGATTGGGTAGGCTCATTGCGTATCTCCTGGGGGCGCCGAGGGCGTTGTGATTGCCCCGACGTAAACGCGGGAAAAATCAGGTATTGGCCTCCAGCCAGCCTTGCAGCAGCAGGGCGGCGGCGATGGCGTCGACCGGGTTGTCACGGTAGCTGCCGCGCTGGCCGCCACGGGCCATGCGCTCGCCCTTGGCCTCGAAGGTGGTCAGGCGTTCGTCGTGGGTGTGCACAGGCAGGTTGAAACGGCCGTTGAGGCGGCGGGCGAACTTTTCCGCGCGCTCGCTCATTTCACTTGGCGTGCCGTCCATGTTCAGTGGCAGGCCGACCACAATGGCATCGGGCTTCCACTCGGTGATGAGCTTTTCCACCTGGGCCCAGTCCGGCACGCCGTTCTGCGCCTTCAGGGTGCACAGCTCGCGGGCCTGGCCGGTCACCACCTGGCCGACAGCGACGCCGATCTGTTTGCTGCCGTAGTCGAAGCCCAGTAGCAGGCGTAGCTCAGCCATCAAGCGTGCCCCGCCTGGCTGGTCAGCAAGCTGAGGTTGATCCCCAGGCTGCGGGCTGCGGCGCCCAGGCGTTGTTCGCTGGCCATGGCGAAGAGGATGTCCGGGTCAAACGGGCAGTTGAGCCACGCGTTGTCGGCCAGTTCAGCTTCCAGCTGGCCCGCTTCCCAGCCGGCATAACCCAGGGTGATGAGGCTTTGCTGCGGCCCTACGCCTTCGGCGATGGCGAACAGCACGTCCTGCGAAGTGGACAGCGACAGGCCCTGCAGTTCGACGGTGGCCTGGTAGCTGCATTCGCTGCTGTGCAGGACGAAACCGCGGTCGGTCTGTACCGGCCCCCCCTGGTAGATGGGGACCTGCAAGGTGCTGGCCGGTGGCATCTCGTTCGGGCGCAACTGCTCGAGAATGTCGGCCAGGTTCAGCTCCTGTGGTCGGTTGACCACCAGGCCCATGGCGCCATTGGCGTTGTGCTCGACGATGTACGTGAGGGTCTGGGCGAAGTTCGGATCGGCCATGTGCGGCATGGCGATCAGGAACTGATGCTTGAGGTAGCTCGGGGTGAGGGTTTTCATGGGGGATAGTGTGGCGCCAGGTGGCGAGGCTGACAAGGTGCTCGGCCAGGCTGATTTGGGGCTGCTCCGCAGCCCCGGCAATCTTGATCAGTTACTGGACAGGCGGTCGCCGCGGGCGAAGCGCCAGGTGCGGATGATCTCCAGCCGGTCGAACTCGGCCAGGTCACCGGTAAACGGCGCAAAGGGCGCAGCCAACCGCACGATGCGCTGGGCGGCCTGGTCCAGCACCGGCTGGCCGGACGACTCTAGCACCAGCACCTCGTACAGCGAGCCATCGCGGTTTATCGACACCATCATCCGCAAGTTGCCGTAGATCTGTTGCCGGCGCGCCTCGTCGGGGTAGTTGAGGTTACCCACCCGCTCGACCTTCTTACGCCACTCTTCCTTGTACCAGGCGCCCTTGTCGCGCATGGTCGAAGCCGCATTGAGGCGGTGAATCTTCGGGCGCTTGGCGTACATCTGCTGTTCGTTGGACAGTTCCGCCTCAAGGCTGGCGATCTGGCTCGACAATTGCGAGCTGTCGAAATCCGGGGTAGCCGCCGGCTTGGGCTGAGGCTTGCTTTCCTTGGGCTTGGGTTCGACCTTCTGCGCTTTCGGCGCCTTGGTCGCCACCGCTGACTTCTCTGGCGCGGGCGGTGGAGCTACCTCCGGCTTGGCCGCAGGCGGCGGGGTGACTTTGTTGATCTTGCTGTCCTGGAACGGCGCCACCTCGGTGGTGGTGGGTACCGCTTTCTTTTCCAGGGTGCCGCTACCCTGCTGGTTGGCCTGCGCCTGGTAATCAGCTTTCTTCGGTGCCTTCTCGCTCTTGAAGGTGGCCAGGGTGATGTCCATGGTCTGGCGGATTTCTGCCGGTTTGACCACGGTAAAGCCGACACCAAGGATCAGCGCCAGGTGCACCAAGGCAGCCAGGAACAAGGTAAAGCCAAGCCGGTCCACCGGGCGAACGCGCGGTGGCAGCAGGTCGGCAGGGATGTCGGCAGGCAGCGTCATCAGGTATCCAGCAACCGCAGGGCGGGGCAGCAGCTCAGTCGAAAAGGACCGGCATCATACCCCACTCCGCGCATTTGCTCCGCGTCGGCGGTCAGCGCGTCTTGAGCTGGCGATCAATGGCATCCATCAGCTTGCCACCGATATCGGTGTTGTAGGCAGCATCGATCTCACGGATGCAGGTAGGGCTGGTGACGTTGATTTCGGTGAGGGAGTCGCCGATCACGTCGAGGCCGACGAACAGCAGGCCCTTTTCACGCAGGGTCGGGCCGACCTGGGCGGCGATCCAGCGGTCGCGCTCAGTCAGTGGGCGGGCTTCGCCGCGACCACCGGCGGCCAGGTTGCCACGGGTCTCGCCGCTGGCCGGGATGCGCGCCAGGCAGTAGTCGACCGGTTCGCCGTCGATCATCAGGATGCGCTTGTCGCCATCGACAATCTGCGGCAGGTATTCCTGGGCCATGATCTGCTGGGTGCCATGCTGGGTCAGCGTTTCCAGGATGACCGACAGGTTGGGGTCGTCCTTGCGGTGGCGGAATACCGACGCGCCGCCCATGCCGTCCAGCGGCTTGAGGATCACGTCACCACGGCTGTTGGCGAACTCGCGCAGGATGTCGACGCGGCGGCTGACCAGGGTCGGCGCCATGCACTGTGGGAACTGAGTGGCGAACAGCTTTTCGTTGCAGTCGCGCAGGCTCTGCGGGCGGTTGACCACCAGCACGCCTTCGCGCTCGGCCTGCTCCAGCAGGTAGGTGCTGTAGACGAACTCCATGTCGAAGGGCGGATCCTTACGCATCAGGATCACGTCCAGCTCGGCCAGGGCACTGTCCTGCTCCTCGCCCAGCTCGAACCAGCGCGCGGGGTCGGCGAATACCTTCAGCGGGCGCATCTGCGCGCGGGCCTGGCCGGCACCCAGATAAAGGTCGCGCTGCTCCATGTAGAACAGCTCCCAGCCGCGGGCCTGGGCGGCCAGCAGCATGGCCAGCGAGCTGTCCTTCTTGTAGGAGATGGACGCGATCGGGTCCATGACAATGCCGAGGCGAACGCTCATGGGGTGGTTCCTCTTGGCGGCCCGTGGCCGCGGTGAATCGAAAGAAAAGTGGCTCAGGGTGGCGCCGTGAACGCTGCGGGTCAAGGGGGTGGCAGATGGAACGGGCCCCCGGAGTGTGCTAAAAATGCCCTCAGCTTCAAGCGTCAAGCCATCCGTGGCTTGCCGCCCACACAGTGCAGCGATGGTAGCGCGACTTATGGAACAGCCCCTGAAGGTGATGGTGATCGACGATTCCCGCACGATCCGCCGCACCGCGCAGATGTTGCTCGGCGAAGCGGGCTGCGAGGTGATCACCGCCAGTGACGGCTTCGATGCCCTGGCCAAGATCATCGACCACCAGCCACAGATCATCTTCGTCGACGTGCTGATGCCCCGCCTGGACGGTTATCAGACCTGCGCGGTGATCAAGCACAACAGTGCCTTCAAGGACATCCCGGTGATTCTCCTGTCGTCTCGCGACGGCCTGTTCGACAAGGCCCGCGGCCGGGTGGTCGGCTCCGACCAGTTCCTGACCAAACCATTCAGCAAGGAAGAACTGCTCGACGCGATCAGGGCCCATGTGCCTGGTTTCGCCGTGCCCGAACAACCCGCACCCTGACCGCGCCGCGCTGGCGCGGCCTTCAATTTCCTGATGGGGAAACAGCATGGCCCGCGTTCTGATTGTCGACGACTCGCCGACAGAGATGTACAGATTGACCGAATGGCTGGAAAAACACGGTCACCAGGTGCTCAAGGCCAACAACGGTGCCGACGGCGTGGCCCTGGCCCGCCAGGAAAAGCCTGACGCGGTGCTGATGGACATCGTCATGCCTGGCATGAACGGCTTCCAGGCCACCCGCCAGCTGAGCAAGGACCCGGAAACCAGCGCCATCCCGGTGGTGGTGGTGACCACCAAGGATCAGGAAACCGACCGTATCTGGGCCACGCGCCAGGGTGCCCGTGACTTCCTGACCAAGCCGGTGGAAGAGGACGCGCTGATCGCCAAGCTCAAAGAAGTGCTCGGCGCTTGACCACCCGCCCGCAGGGCGCGTCGCTGACCGCCTTCGAGCTGTTGCTGGACATCGACCGGCGCTGCCGCCTGCTGGTGGCCGACCAGCCGCTGCAGGACACCCGCCTGCAGCAGTGGAGCGGCATCGGCTTTCGCATCGCCGGGCAGTGGTTCGTCGCGCCGATGGGCGAGGTCGCCGAGGTGCTGCGCGAGCCGCGTAGTAGCCGCGTGCCTGGCGTGCAGCCGTGGGTGTGCGGCGTGGCCAACCTGCGCGGCCGGCTGTTGCCGGTGATGGACCTGAGCAGTTTCTTCGGCCTTGGCCCTGTTGCGCCGGGCAAGCAGCGGCGGGTGCTGGTGCTCGACCACGAAGACTTGTTCGTCGGCCTTTTGGTCGACGAGGTGCTGGGCCTGCAGCACTTCGCCCTGAGCAGCCTGGAACTGTCGCCACCGCAGCCGCTGCTGCGGGCTGCTGCCCGCTTCGTGCAGGGGCATTTCCCGCGTGAACGCAACTGGGCGATCTTCAGCCCCTTCGCCCTGGCCCAGGCGCCGGGCTTTCTTGACGTGGCGCTATAGGACTTTCGAACGTGAACAAGCCGGCCACACCCGTCGCCCCCGCCAGCATGACTCCACGCACGCGCAGCATCGTGCAGATCACCGTGCTGTTCGTGATTCTGATCCTGTCGATCATCCTGTTGTTCGCCAACTTCGCTTACCTCAATACCCAGGCCAATCACGACAAGCAGTACATCGGCCATGCCGGCGAGCTGCGGGTGTTGTCCCAGCGCATCGCCAAGAACGCCACCGAGGCCGCGGCGGGCAAGGCCCTGGCATTCAAGCTGCTGTCGGATGCGCGCAACGATTTCGAGCGGCGCTGGGGCTACCTGCGCGAAGGCGACAAGTCCACCGGCCTGCCTGCGGCACCGGCCGCGGTCCGCGATGAAATGGAGGCGGTGCGCCAGGACTGGGAAAACCTGCGCAAGAACACCGACATCATTCTGGCCAGCGAACAGACTGTGCTGTCGTTGCATCAAGTGGCGGCAACCCTCGCCGAAACCGTGCCGCAGCTGCAGGTCGAGTACGAGAAGGTGGTCGAGATCCTGCTGCAGAGCGGCGCTCCGGCCAACCAGGTGGTAGTCGCCCAGCGCCAGCTGCTGCTGGCCGAGCGCATTCTCGGTTCGGTCAACACCGTGCTGGCCGGCGACGACACGGCGGCGCAGGCCGCCGATACCTTTGGCCGCGATGCCAGCCGCTTCGGCCAGGTGCTCGAGGGCATGCTGGGTGGCAACCCGGCCATCCAGGTGACTCGCGTCGAGGACGCTGATGCCCGCGCGCGCCTGGCGGAAATCGCCGAGCTGTTCCAGTTCGTGGCCGGTTCGGTCGATGAAATCCTCGAAACCTCGCCCGAGCTGTTCCGCGTGCGCGAAGCGGCCGGCAACATCTTCAGCCTGTCGCAGACCCTGCTCGATGAAGCCTCGCACCTGGCCAACGGGTTCGAGAACCTGGCCAGCGGCCGCACCCTGGATACCGTCGGGGGTTATGCGCTGGGCCTGCTGGCGCTGGCGTCGATCATCCTGATCGGCCTGGTGATGGTCCGCACCACTCACCGCCAGTTGCATGAAACCGCCGAAAAGAACGAACGCAACCAGCAGGCGATCATGCGCCTGCTCGATGAAATCGAAGAGCTGGCCGACGGCGACCTGACCGTCACTGTGTCGGTGACCGAAGACTTCACCGGCGCCATCGCCGACTCGATCAACTACTCGGTCGACCAGCTGCGCGACCTGGTGGCCACCATCAACCACAGCGCCGTGCAGGTTGCCGCTGCCGTGCAGGACACGCAGAACACCGCGCGCCAGCTGGCCAAGGCCTCGGAGCACCAGGCCGAACAGATCAGCGAGGCCTCCGAGGCAGTCGGCGACATGGTCGAATCGATCGACCGGGTTTCCGCCCACGCCTATGAGTCGGCCAAGGTCGCCGAGCGCTCGGTGGCGATCGCCAACAAGGGCAACGAGGTGGTGCACAACACCATCAACGGCATGGACAACATCCGCGAGCAGATCCAGGATACCGCCAAGCGGATCAAGCGCCTGGGCGAGTCTTCCCAGGAAATCGGCGACATCGTCAGCCTGATCGACGACATTGCCGACCAGACCAACATCTTGGCGCTTAATGCGGCGATTCAGGCCTCGCTGGCGGGTGAGGCCGGCCGCGGCTTTGCCGTGGTCGCCGACGAAGTGCAGCGCCTGGCCGAGCGCTCGTCCTCGGCGACCCGGCAGATCGAAGCGCTGGTGCGGACCATTCAGGCGGACACCAACGAAGCGGTCATCTCCATGGAACAGACCACCGCCGAGGTGGTGCGCGGTGCGCGCCTGGCCCAGGATGCCGGCGTGGCGCTGGCCGAGATCGAAGGCGTATCGCAGAACCTCGCCGAACTTATCCACAGCATCTCCGATGCAGCCCAGTTGCAGACTTCTTCGGCGGGGCAGATTTCCCACACCATGGCGGTAATCCAGCAGATCACCGCGCAGACCTCCGCCGGTTCCGGCGCCACCGCCGACAGCATCCGCCACCTGGCGCGGATGGCCAGCGAGATGCGCCGTTCGGTCTCCGGTTTCACCCTGCCGGCTCCCGCCGAGCGAAGCTGAGGAAAACCCATGGCTTCTGCCGTCGTAAGCCCCGAGCGTCACGATACCGTGGCCCTGGCCTGGACCCGGGCCGCCATCCTCGATTGCCTGAGCCAGGCCCGTCAGGCCCTGGAGCGCTTTGCCGGCGAGACCGACGACTTGTCGATGCTGGCGTTCGTTGTGGATAACCTGCATCAGGTGCATGGCTGCCTGCGCATGCTTGAACTGCGCGGCGCCACGCGCTTGGCCGAAGAACTGGAGCTGCTGGCCAAGGCCTTGGCCGATGGCCAGGTGAGCCCCCGCGGTGACTGCCTTGGGCCGTTGTTCCGTGGCCTGGAGCAACTGCCGTCGTATCTGGAACGGTTGCGTGGTGCACGCCATGACCTGCCACTGGTGATGCTGCCGCTGCTCAACCAGCTGCGTGCCTGCCGTGGCGTCGAGCCCATGGCCCAGGCCAGCCTGATCAGCGGCGCCGCGCAACGCTTTGCCGGTTCCGATGACCTGGCCAACCTCGACCTGTCACTGGGTAACTGGCGGGAACAGATGCAGGCTGGACCGGGGCGTGATGCCCTGCGTTCGGTGGTCAGCGCCCTGTGCGACGACCTGATGCGGATCAAGGAGCGTCTGGACCAGTTCGTGCGCGGCGACCGCCAGCACAGTGAGGAGCTGGAGGCGCTGCTCGCGCCATTGCGCCATGTTGCCGACACCCTGGCAGTGCTGGGCTTCCAGCAACCTCGCCGGGTGATCATCGACCAGGTGCTGGCGCTGCAGGCATTGGCCCAGGGTGAGCGCGCGGCAGACGACGCGGTCTTGATGGATGTGGCTGGCGCCTTGCTGTATGTGGAAGCCACGCTCAACGGCATGGTCCTGCCACTGGAGGAAGGCGGGCAGGGCGGCCTGCCCGGTTCCGACCTGGCCGAGATTCGCCAGTTGGTGCTGCACGAATCACTGTCCGTGCTGCAGCAGGCCAAGGACCTGATTGGCGATTGCCTGGAGTCCGGCTGGCCGCGCCAGCGCCTGCAACCACTGCCGGGGCTGTTGCAGCAAGTGCGCGGCGCCTTGGCGATGCTGATGCTGCCGGCCGCTGCCGAAGTGTTTGCCGGTTGCGCAGGCTATGTGCAGGGCTGGTTGCAGCACCTGGAGGTGGAGCCGCCGGCGGACGAACTGACCCACCTGGCCGATTCCCTCAGTGCCGCCGAGTGCTACTTGCAATGGCGCGTCGCCGACCCGTTGGCCGACGCTCAACCTTTCCTCGACATGGCCCGTGCCAGCCTGACGGCACTGGGTGTGCAGTGCACCCATGCGGGCCCGTCCGAC
The DNA here is from genome assembly GCF_052041945.1 of Pseudomonas sp. SMN11. Classification (NCBI taxonomy): domain Bacteria; kingdom Pseudomonadati; phylum Pseudomonadota; class Gammaproteobacteria; order Pseudomonadales; family Pseudomonadaceae; genus Pseudomonas; species Pseudomonas sp. SMN11. Next base: position 219,870 of record NZ_JBKGGW010000004.1, read on the forward strand.
GCGCAGGATGGCAGCGACGGCATCGATGATGAACTGCGTGAGGTGTTCCTCGAAGAGGCCGGCGAGTTGCTGCCGGAAATCGAGCGGCACTGGCTGCGCTGGCGCGCCGACAACAGCCTGCGCGACGCCCTGATCGAAGTGCGTCGCGACCTGCATACGCTTAAAGGCAGCGGGCGCATGGTGCATGCCGAGGCGGTGGCCGAGCTGGCCTGGGGCGCCGAGCACCTGCTCAACCGGGTGCTGGAGGGGCGTATCGCCCTGACCCCGGAGGGCGCGGTGGCGTTGCAGCAGGTGTTCGTCCATCTACCGGACCTGCTGGCCGACTTTGCCGCTGGCCAGTTGCCGCAGCTGACAGAGATCGAACAACTGGCGAGCCACCTGCACGCCCTGGCCGAGAACGACACCCCGGTCAGCGCCGACATCGATGGCCTGGACCCGCAGTTGCTGGATATCTTCCGCAACGAAGCACAAGGCCATCTTGCCAACCTGGAAGGCTTTCTGCACGGCGCCGACGGCCAGGGCAGCGAAGTCAGCGACAGCCTGCAGCGCGCCTTGCACACCCTCAAGGGCAGCGCTGCCATGGCCGGCGTCATGCCGATTGCCGAGCTGGCCACCGCCTTCGACCGCCTGGTGCGTGAGTACCGGGGGCACCAGCTGCCGTTGCAGGCGGTGGAGATGCAATGGCTGCAAACCGCCCATGGCCTGTTCCTGCAGGGCTTGGCGCAGCTGGGCGGTACGCCGCTGGCCGCCATCCCGGGCGCGGCCCAGCTGATCGAGCAGGTCGGCGAGGCGGTGGATCTGCGCCTGGCCAGCCTGCATGCCGAGCCTCAGCACACCCGTCATGGCAAACGCGATCCGCAGCTGATCGCCAGTTTCCTGGCCCAGGCCATGGATATCCTGCTGGATGCCGAGTCACTGCTGTCGCGCTGGCAACAGCAGCCCGGGCAGCGCGAACCGCTGGATACCTTGCTCGATGAGTTGACCAGCCTTGGCCACGCTGCGCACCTGGCTGACCTTTGGCAGATGGATGCCGTCTGCGAAGCGCTGCTCGACCTCTACGGCGCCGTGGAAGAGGGCAGCCTGGGTGCCAGCCCGCGCTTCTTCGCCGTTGCCCAGCAAGCCCATGAAGCCCTGCTGGACATGCTCGACGAAGTGGCTGCCGGGCAGGAAATCAGCCCCCGGCCTGACTGCGTCGATACCCTGCGCGAACTGTTGGATGGCGCGCTGGCTCCAAATGCCACCGGCCTGGTAAGCCCTGATGCGGTAACGCCGCTATCCGGCGCGTTGGAGCACGATGACGAGCCCGACAGCCCAGGCGACAAGGAACTGCTGGAGGTCTTCCTCGAAGAAAGCTCGGACATCGTCGAAAGCGCCGCCGCCGCCCTGGCGCGCTGGCAGGCCGACCCGCGCAGCAGCGTCGAGGTGGAGAACCTGTTGCGTGACCTGCATACCCTCAAGGGCGGTGCGCGCATGGTCGAGATCAGCGCCATCGGCGACCTGGCCCATGAACTGGAATTCCTTTACGAACTGCTTGCCGCCGGGCGTCTGCCGCCGAGCGGGCCGCTGTTCGCGCTGCTGCAGAACTGTCATGACCGCCTGGCGCACATGCTCGACGCCGTGCGCCTGGGCCAGCCGTTGCACGCCGCTACCGCGCTGATCGACTATATCCGCAACTTCAGCAGCGCCGCGCTGACCGACAGCGCAGCCGGCCAGGCCCCGGCCGACGCCGCACCCGCCGAACTACCGGCCGCGGCGCCGGAGCGGGCGCCGGGCGACATGGTCAAGGTTGATGCCGAGCTGCTTGACGACCTCGGTAACCTGGCCGGTGAGCATTCGATCATTCGTGGCCGTATCGAACAGCAGGTCAACGACGCCCAGTTCGCCCTCAACGAGATGGAAACCACCCTGGAGCGCATGCGCGACCAGCTGCTGCGCCTGGACATCGAGACCCAGGGGCGGATCAGCAGCCGACAGGCGTTCGAGGGGGATGCCTACGAAGACTTCGACCCGCTGGAGATGGACCGCCATTCGCAGCTCCAGCAGCTGTCGCGGGCACTTTTCGAGTCGGCCTCCGACCTGCTCGACCTCAAGGAAACCCTCACCCAGCGCGCCCAGGAAGCCTACAGCCTGCTGCAGCAACAGGCGCGGGTGAACAGCCAACTGCAGGAGGGCCTGACCGCGACCCTGATGGTGCCGTTCGAACGCCTGGTGCCGCGCTTGCAGCGGGTGGTGCGGCAGGTGGCCAGCGAGCTGGGCAAGCAGGTCGAGCTGGTGGTCGGCAACGCCGAGGGCGAACTGGATCGCAGCGTGCTCGAACGCATGGTCGCCCCGCTGGAGCACATGCTGCGCAATGCCGTCGACCATGGCCTGGAAGCGCGCGAGGTACGCCTGGCCGCAGGCAAGCCGGAGCAGGGCACCATTCACCTGAACTTGCTGCATGAGGGCGCCGACATCGTCATCGAGATGACCGACGACGGTGCCGGTGTGCCGCTGGAGGCGGTACGGCGCAAAGCGATCAAGCGCGGCCTGCTGGACCCGCAGGCACAACTGAGCGACCACGAGATCCTGCAGTTCATCCTGCGCCCAGGCTTTTCCACGGCAGAGAAGATCACCCAGATTTCCGGGCGCGGCCTGGGCATGGACGTGGTGCACGAAGAGGTCAAGCAGCTGGGCGGTTCGATGACCATCGAGTCGGCCCAAGGCAAGGGCGCGCGCTTCCTGATTCGCCTGCCGTTCACCGTGTCGATCAATCGGGCCTTGATGGTGCACCTGGGCGAGGAGCAGTACGCCATTCCACTCAACACCATTGAGGGCATCGTGCGCGTGCCGCCTGCCGAGCTGGCCGCTTGTTACCAGCTGGACGCCCCGCGCTATGTGTATGGTGGCCACGAGTACGCCTTGCGTTACCTGGGTGAACTGCTGCAGGGGCTGCCGCGCCCGGTGCTGTTGGGGCAGAGCGTGCCGTTGCCGGTATTGCTGCTGCACTCCCAGGAGCAGTCGTTCGCCATCCAGGTGGACAGCCTGTCGCCGAGCCGCGAGATCGTGGTGAAGAGCCTCGGCCCGCAGTTTGCTGCCGTGGCGGGCTTGTCGGGTGCGACCTTGCTCGGTGATGGCCGGGTGGTGCTGATCCTCGACCTGCTTGGCCAGCTGCGTGGCCAGCAGCGGCGGTTGGCGCGCCTGCCCGGTGGCAGCGGGGTGCAGCGGACCTTGTTCGGCCCGGCACCGCGGCGGGCCACGCTGGTGATGGTGGTGGACGACTCGGTTACCGTGCGCAAGGTCACCAGCCGCCTGCTGGAGCGCCATGGCATGAGCGTGATGACGGCCAAGGATGGGGTGGATGCCATGGCCCTGCTGGAAGAACATCGCCCTGACGTGCTGTTGCTGGACATCGAGATGCCGCGCATGGATGGCTTCGAAGTGGCCACCCGGATTCGCCGCGACGAGCGTCTGAAAGACCTGCCGATCATCATGATCACCTCGCGCACCGGGCAGAAACACCGCGACCGAGCCATGGCCATCGGCGTCAACGATTACCTGGGCAAACCCTATCAGGAGTCGGTGCTGCTGCAGAGCATCGCCCACTGGAGCCAGACCCATGCTTGAACTGATTGCAGGGCAACGCAGCAGCCTGACCGGTCTGCTGCTGCCGCTGGGTGACCGCACCCTGGTGTTGCCCAACGTCGCCGTGGTCGAGCTGATCGGCCAGCGCAACCTGGTGTGTGAACCCGGCGACCCGGCCTGGCACCTGGGGTGGATCGACTGGCGGCACCAGCATTTGCCGTTGATCGGTTTCGAGGCAGCCTGTGGCGGTGAGACGCCGTGTGGCGAGCGAGCGCGGATCGTGGTGCTGAATGCGCTGGGGGATACCGGTTTGCGCTACCTGGCAGTGCTGCTGCAGGACATTCCGCGCTCGTGCAAGCTGGACAGCCAGCTCAACTATGTGGATGTGCCGCTGGGCTGCCTGGAGCTGGCCGCCGTGCAGGTGGGCGAACAGGTGGCGCGGGTGCCGGACCTGGCCGGCCTGGAAAGATTGGTGCGTGACGCTGAACTGCAACCTGCCCTTGGGTAGGATATTCGGGCTGATGGCCCTTTCGCGGGGCAAGCCCGCTCCTACACCGGTCGCGCATTACCTGTAGGAGCGGGCTTGCCCCGCGAAAGGGCCGGAACAGGCTGGCTCAGGAACCCAGCGCAGATCAGGAGGTCAGTGTTTGCATGTACTACGGTGAACGCTTCAATGCCTGGACCCACTTGGTCGGTGCCGTCCTGGCGTGTATTGGTGCCATCTGGCTGATCGTCGTCGCGGGCCTGCAGGGCGACCCCTGGAAGATCGTCAGTTTCTCCATCTACGGCAGCACCTTGCTGTTGCTCTACAGCATTTCCACCCTTTACCACAGCACCCGCGGGCGGGCGAAGGTGATCATGCGCAAGCTCGATCACCTGTCGATCTACCTGTTGATCGCCGGCAGCTACACCCCGTTCTGCCTGGTCAGCCTGCGCGGGCCCTGGGGCTGGAGCCTGTTCGGCGTGGTCTGGGGGCTGGCGGTGATCGGCATGCTGCAGGAGATCAAGCCGCGCTCGGAGGCGCGCATCCTGTCGATCATCATCTATGCGGTGATGGGCTGGATCGTGCTGGTAGCGGTCAAGCCACTGTTGAGCAGCCTTGGTACCGCCGGCTTCACCTGGCTGGCGGCCGGCGGCGTGTTCTACACCGTCGGCATTATTTTCTTCGCCCTCGACAGCCGCTTACGCCATGCACATGGCATCTGGCACCTGTTCGTGATTGTCGGCAGCCTCATGCACTTCGTGGCGGTGTCGCTGTACGTGCGTTAGCTAAAATCACCCCACAACTGCTGCGCTACCGACAGCGCCACCACCGGCGCTGTCTCGGTACGCAATACCCGCGGCCCGAGGCGTGCGGCATGGAAGCCAGCGGCCTTGGCCTGTTCGACCTCCGCCTCGCTCAGGCCACCTTCCGGGCCGATCAGGAAGGCCAGCGTTGCCGGCTTGTCATGGCTGGTCAATGGCTCGGCTACCGGGTGCAGGACCAGCTTGAGGCCGGCTTCGGTACTCTTGAGCCATTCGGCCAGGGTCACCGGTGAATGAATGACCGGCAGGGTCGAGCGGCCGCATTGTTCACAGGCACTGATCGCCACCTGGCGCCAGTGGGCCAGGCGCTTGTCGGCACGTTCGTCCTTCAGGCGCACTTCACAGCGTTCGCTGACGATCGGGGTGATTGCGTTGGCGCCAAGCTCGGTGGCCTTCTGGATCGCCCAATCCATACGCTCGCCGCGGGACAGGCCCTGGCCGAGGTGGACGTGAAGTGGTGAGTCGGGTTGGCCGGCAAGGGCCTGGTCGAGGTTGACGCGTACCGTCTTCTTGCCGACTTCGAGCAGTTGGCCGAGGTATTCCTGGCCACTGCCATCGAACAGTTGCACGGCGTCGCCGGGGGCCATGCGCAGGACGCGGCCGATGTAGTGGGCCTGGGCTTCGGGCAGGTCGTGCTCGCCAAGGCTCAGGGGGGCGTCGATGAAGAAGCGGGACAGTCTCATGGTTCAGCTCGGAATGTGAAATGGGCATCGTCCCCTGTAGGAGCGGCCTTGTGTCGCGAAAGGGCTGCGGAGCGGCCCCAGGTTTTCAGCTTTGCAGCTGAACTTGCCGGGGTCGCTTCGCGACCCTTTCGCGACACAAGGCCGCTCCTACAGGGATAGGCGCATAGGCCTGGATTTAGCCCGGGTCGCGGAAGTCGGGGTGGAAGTTGGCCGGTACGGCGACGCTGACGCTGTCGCGGGTGGCGATGTCGATGCCTTCGCTGGCCACTTCGGCGAGGAAGTCGATCTGCTCCGGGGTGATCACGTACGGCGGCAGGAAGTACACCACGCTACCCAGCGGGCGCAGCAGGGCACCACGGGTCAGGGCGTGTTCGAATACTTTCAGGCCACGACGCTCCTGCCACGGGTAGGCAGCCTTGGTCGCCTTGTCCTGGACCATCTCGATGGCCAGGGCCATGCCGGTCTGGCGGATTTCGGCGACGTGGGCATGATCGGCCAGGTGCGCAGTGGCGCTGGCCATGCGCGTGGCCAGGGCCTTGTTGGCCTCGATCACGTTGTCCTGCTCGAAGATGTCCAGCGTCGCCAGGGCTGCGGCGCAGGCCAGCGGGTTGCCGGTGTAGCTGTGCGAGTGGAGGAACGCGCGCAGGGTCTGGTAATCGTCGTAGAAGGCTTGATACACCTTGTCGGTGGTCAGGCAGGCAGCCAGCGGCAGGTAGCCACCGGTCAGCGCCTTGGACAGGCACAGGAAGTCCGGGCGAATGCCGGCCTGCTCGCAGGCGAACATCGTGCCGGTGCGGCCGAAACCGACGGCGATCTCGTCGTGGATCAGGTGCACGTCATAACGGTCGCAGGCTTCGCGCAGCAGCTTGAGGTACACCGGGTGGTACATGCGCATGCCACCGGCGCCCTGGATCAGCGGCTCGATGATCACCGCCGAGATCGTCTCGTGGTGTTCGGCCAGGGTCTGCTCCATGGCGGCGAACATATTCCGCGAGTGCTCTTCCCAGCTCATGCCCTCGGGGCGCAGGTAGCAGTCGGGGCTTGGCACCTTGAGGGTGTCGAGCAGCAGCGCCTTGTAGGTTTCGGTGAACAGCGGCACGTCGCCGACCGACATTGCGGCGATGGTTTCGCCGTGGTAGCTGTTGGTCAGGGTCACGAAGCGCTTTTTCGCCGATTTGCCGATGTTCTGCCAGTAGTGGAAGCTCATCTTCAGCGCTACTTCGATACACGACGAACCGTTGTCGGCATAGAAGACCCTGTCGAGCCCGGCGGGAGTCATGGCGACCAGACGCTCGGACAGCTCGATCACCGGCTGGTGGCTGAAGCCGGCGAGAATCACGTGCTCCAGCTGGTCGACCTGGTCCTTGATGCGCTGGTTGATCCGTGGGTTGGCGTGGCCGAATACGTTCACCCACCAGCTGCTCACGGCATCCAGGTAGCGTTTGCCGTCGAAGTCCTCGAGCCACACGCCTTCACCGCGCCGGATCGGGATCAGTGGCAGTTGCTCGTGGTCTTTCATCTGGGTGCAGGGGTGCCACAGGACTTTGAGGTCGCGTTGCATCCACTGATCGTTGAGGCCCATGGGCGCTTCTCCTGGCTTACTGCCTGCTTTGACCGCGTAAGCCTAAGCAAAGCCAGGGGGCAGGACAACCGCTTGTGGTCAATGCCGTCTGGTGCGGGTCCATTCCAGGCGGCGAATGTGCACGGTGCCAGCTTGTGAGGTGGAGATGGTCAGGCGGCGAAAGGGGCCCTCGATGACCTGGTGATAGGGTTGGGTGGAGATCGGGCCTGGCCGGAAATCGGTATAGCCGCTGCCGGAGAGGGTAAGCCAGTAGAAGTTGCGCGGGACCGGGGCAATCAGGTCCATGTCGTAGCCGTCGGTATCCAGCAGCATCTGCATATCGTCGAAGCGCTGGTCGCTGACGACATAGTATTGCAGCCGCAGGCTCTCGACTTCCTCTTCGAAGGCAATTTCCACGTCACTGTGCCCGCCGATCACCAGTTCGGTGCCGTCATCACCTTTGAAGGCTTCGTGCAGACCGATCCATGAGGTGCCGTTGGAGCGGATTTTCAGGCCTGAAGGGGTAAGTACTGTCTGGTTATGCCGCAAGAATTGTCTTTCTACATTTGCGAAATGCTCCTCATAGGTCATGGTTCAGCTCCTTTTGTCGGGTTTTGATCGACCTGCGCCAGCTTTACCTAGGAACTAGAGGCCTGGCTACTGACAAAAATGCCAGTTGCGTGAGGCACTTGATGTCACTGTGGTGGCAGGGTCCTGATACCTGACGTATTCTTAACGCATCGTCTCCTGGGGCATTTCCGCCTCTTCCCATCCCTGCAATTTCAACTCGGAGTTCGCCGACATGGCTGCTGCTTGGGTGCGCCTGTGCGCGTTGGTATTGATCGGTGTATCCAGCGGCGCCGCGCTGGCAAAGGACAAGACACCGTCGGCGATCGTGGTGGGTGGCGGCCTGGCAGGCCTGACCGCAGCCTACGAACTGCAGAACAAAGGCTGGCAGGTCACCCTGCTGGAGGCCAAATCAGGCATGGGTGGGCGATCTGGCCTGGCCACCAGCGAATGGATCGGTAACGCCAAGGCACAGCCGGTGCTCAACCAGTACCTCGACCGTTTCAAGCTTGAAACACTGCCCGCGCCTGAATTCGTGCGCACCCCGGGTTACCTGATCGACGGTGAGTACTTCAGCGCCACCGACCTGGCTACCAAGCAACCGGCCACCGCCGAAGCACTCAAGCGCTACGAGAAGACCCTCGACGACCTGGCACGCTCGATCGATGACCCGCTCAATCCGCAGGCAACCAGCACTTTGTTCGCCCTCGACCAGATGAACGTGTCCACCTGGCTCGACAAACTGCAATTGCCGACCACCGCGCGTCAGTTGATCAACCAGCAGATCCGCACCCGATATGATGAGCCATCGCGCCTGTCGCTGCTCTACTTCGCCCAGCAGAACCGCGTCTACCGTGGGGTCAGCGACCGTGACCTGCGTGCCGCGCGCCTGCCGGGTGGCAGCCCGGTGCTGGCCCAGGCATTCGTCAAACAGCTGAAGACCATCAAGACCAGCTCGCCGGTCACGGCGATCGTGCAGGACAAGGATGGCGTCACGGTCAAGGTCGGCAGCACGGACTACAAGGCCGATTACCTGGTGATGGCGGTACCACTGCGGGCGCTGGCCAAGATTCAGATCACCCCTGGCCTGGACACGCAGCACGTGGCAGCGCTCAGGAGTACCAACTACGGCTGGCGGGACCAGCTGATGCTCAAATTCAAGCAGCCGGTATGGGAAAGCCGCGCGCGCATGTCGGGCGAGATCTTCAGCAACGCCGGCCTCGGCATGCTGTGGATCGAGCCGGCGCTCAAGGGCGGTGCCAACGTGGTGATCAACCTGTCGGGTGACAACGCGCGCTTGCTGCAGGCCTTCGGCGACAAGCAGATGGTCGACCAGGTGCTGATCCGCCTGCATGCGTTCTATCCACAGGCCCGTGGTGCGTTCACCGGTTACGAGGTCAAGCGTTACAGTGTCGACGTCGGTACCGGTGGCGCCTATCTGGCTTACGGCCCAGGGCAAATCAGCAAGTACTGGCGCCTGTGGGAGCGCCCGGTGCAGCGCATCACCTTCGCTGGCGAACACACCGATGCGCTTTACCCAGGCACCCTCGAAGGCGCCCTGCGCAGCGGCCAGCGTGCGGCCAGCCAGGTGCAGGACCTGCTGGCCGGCAAGTCGTTCGACCCGGCCAAGGCAGCAACCGTCGCGGCAGCGGCGACGGCGGGTGCCGCAGTGGCGAAGAAGGACAGCGGCGGATTCTTCTCGCGCCTGTTCGGTGGTTCGGACAAGCCAGAGGTGAAGGCTGCGCCAGTTGCCAAGGCCGAGGAAATGGCACCAGCGCCGGCGCCTGCACCTGCTCCAGCCGCCGCCCCTGCTATCCCTGCACCTGCACAAGTCGCCAAGGAAGAACCGGCCAAGCCCGCTGCGACCAAGGCAGTTCCCGCCAAGCATGCGCCGGCGCACAAACCTGCGGCCAAACAGGCGAAAAAGGCGGTCGAGACGAAAAAAGCCACAGTCAAATCCGAGCCAATGAAGAAGCCGGTGGACAATACCCAGGCCAAAGCAAACTGATCCCTGTGCTGGCCTCTTCGCGGTCTTGCCCGTGAAGAGGCTGGAAACGCTTAACTATCCGACTATTGTTAATGTTTCCTTAATAGGAAACTCACACACTAAACATCGTATTTTTCGATAAACCAAAGCAGTTTTTTAAGCTTTTATTCGATACGTTACGCGTTAGTCTGTGCACAGCTTTCACGGGGAACCACGTCATCATGCAACTGCGCAATTCACCTTCTCGCTATGGCGTGGTCAGCATCGTCCTGCACTGGGGCGTTGCACTGGCAGTCTTCGGCCTGTTCGGCCTGGGCCTGTGGATGGTCGGTCTCGACTACTACGACCCTTGGCGCAAGGCCGGCCCGGACCTGCACAAGAGCATCGGCCTGGTGTTGCTGATGGTGATGCTGCTGCGTGTGGTCTGGCGTTTCATCACCCCGCCACCGCCGGCACCGGCCAACCATGGGGCATTCACCCGCATGGCGGCCAAGCTGGGGCATCTGGCGCTGTACCTGGGGCTGTTTGCCGTCATGATCGCCGGTTACCTGATTTCCACTGCGGACGGCGTCGGTATTCCAGTGTTCGGCCTGTTTGACGTGCCGGCGCTGATCAGCGACCTGCCCGACCAGGCGGACGTGGCCGGCGTGATTCATCTGTGGTTGGCATGGGGCCTGGTGATCTTTGCCGTGCTGCATGCCCTGGCCGCCCTGAAACACCATTTCATCGACCGTGACGCGACCCTGACCCGCATGCTGGGCCGCAAAGCTTGACTCTCAACCTCAATTGCATAGGAAGGAAGTAAGGATGTTGAAAAAGACTTTTGCCGCTCTGGCGCTCGGTACCGCTCTGTTCTCCGCCGGCCAGGCCATGGCTGCCGAGTACAAGATCGACAAGGAAGGCCAGCACGCGTTCGTCGACTGGAAGATCAGCCACCTGGGCTACAGCTTCATCCACGGTACCTTCAAGGACTTCAGCGGCGACTTCTCCTGGGACAGCGCCAAGCCTGAGGCCAGCAAGATCAGCGTGGACCTGAAGACTGCCAGCGTCTGGTCGAACCATGCCGAGCGCGACAAGCACATCGCCAGCAAGGACTTCCTGGATGTCGCCAAGTACCCGGATGCCAAGTTTGTCTCCACTGCCGTCAAATCGACTGGCGAGAAGACTGCTGACGTGACCGGCGACCTGACCCTGCATGGCGTGACCAAGCCAGTCACCTTCAAGGCCACCTTCAACGGTGAGGGCAAGGATCCGTGGGGCGGCGAGCGCGCTGGCTTCAACGCCACCACCACCGTGAACCTGAACGACTTCGGCATCAAGGGCCCAGGCCCGACTTCGCAGACCCTGGACCTGGACATCAGTGTCGAAGGTGTGAAGCAGAAGTAAGCATTGCCCATGCAATAAAAAACGCCGCCCATTGGGCGGCGTTTTTTATTGCCTGCTGCGCGACTCAGCCCTTGCGGGTGAGCAGTGCAGGGCGCTCACCGCGTGGGCGGCTTGGCAGGTCGTCCAGCTGCTCTGGCGTTGGGTAACGGTCGAGCTTGGATTCCTTGCGGATGATCACTGGCTGGTGCTGTTCACGGGTGCTGCGAACTGCCGGCTCCTGACGTACTGCATCGTCACGCCCAGCCGAACGATTGCGACCACCGCCATTGTTGTCACGACGGGCGCCGCCACCATTGTTGTTGCGCGGGCGCTTGTCACCGCTGGCGCTGCGCTGCTGGCCGCCAGCATTGCGACCCTGGCCTTGGCCACCGCCATTGTTGCGCTGGGATTGGCCTTGGCCCTGCTGGCCTTGCCCCTGGCCGGCGCCGCCTGGGCGGCGGTTACGGCCCTGGCCCTTGCCTTGGTAAGGGCTGACGTAGTCGGCGCGGTTACCAAAGTTGTCGATCTCGTCGTCCAGGAATTCTTCTGGGTCACGATCGGCCGGCGCTTTCGGTGCGGAGTTGCTGCTGGCCTGCTGTTGCTGACGTGGCTTCTTGTCACGGGGCTTACGCTGCTGCTTGTCGCCGGACTTTTCCTTGTCGGCCGGCTTGTCAGCAGCTTGCTGCTTGGCCTTGCCTTTGTCCTTGCCCTTGTCCTTGCGGCCGCCGTTGGCGTCTTTGCTGCCATCGCCACGGGCCTGCTGCTGGTTGCGGCCGCCGCGGCCGTTGTTCTGCTGGCGCTCGCGCACTTCAGGCTTTTCAGCTTCTACCTGGCTGGCATCGAAGCCCATCAGGTCGCCATCCGGGATCTTCTGCTTGGTGACCCGTTCGATGCTCTTGAGCAGCTTTTCTTCATCCGGCGCGACCATGGAGATGGCCTCGCCCGAGCGACCGGCACGGCCTGTACGGCCAATGCGGTGCACGTAGTCTTCCTCGACGTTCGGTAGCTCGAAGTTGACCACGTGGGGCAGCTGGTCGATGTCCAGGCCACGGGCGGCGATGTCGGTGGCTACCAGCACACGCACGCTGTTGGCCTTGAAGTCGGCCAGGGCCTTGGTGCGGGCGTTCTGGCTCTTGTTGCCGTGGATCGCGGCAGCGGTCAGACCGTGCTTTTCCAGGTATTCGGCCAGGCGGTTGGCGCCGTGCTTGGTGCGGGTGAACACCAGCACCTGCTCCCAGGCACCGAGGGTGATCAGGTGCGCCAGCAGTGCTCGCTTGTGGCTCGCTGGCAGGCGGTAGACGCGCTGCTCGATACGCTCGACTGTGGTGTTCGGTGGGGTGACCTCGATGCGCTCCGGGTTGTGCAGGAGCTTGTCGGCCAGGTCGGTGATGTCCTTGGAGAAGGTTGCCGAGAACAGCAGGTTCTGGCGCTTGGCCGGCAGGCGGGCGAGGACCTTTTTCACGTCATGGATGAAGCCCATGTCGAGCATGCGGTCGGCTTCGTCCAGGACCAGGATTTCCACGTGGGCCAGGTCGACCTTGCCTTGGCCGGCCAGGTCGAGCAGGCGCCCCGGGCAGGCGACGAGCACGTCGACACCCTTGGCAATGGCCTGGATCTGCGGGTTCATGCCGACGCCACCGAAGATGCAGGCACTGACCAGTGGCAAGTCGCGGGCGTACACCTTGAAGCTGTCGTGTACCTGGGCGGCGAGTTCGCGGGTCGGGGTCAGGACCAGGACGCGCGGCTGGCGCGGGCCATGACGCTGTGATTTGTCGGGGTGGCCGGCCGGGAACAGGCGCTCGAGGATCGGCAAGGCGAAGCCGCCGGTTTTACCAGTACCTGTCTGTGCGGCGACCATCAGGTCGCGGCCTTGCAACACGGCGGGAATAGCCCGCTGTTGCACCGGGGTCGGCTGGGTGTAGCCCGCTGCCTCGATAGCGCGGACAAGAGCCTCGGAGAGTCCGAGGGAAGCAAAGGACATGGGCAATCCTGTTCTCGTGGGGGCTGGGCCCGTTGGGATATTCTGCCTGGCGCGACGGGCATCGAAGGGATGCGATCGCGTCCGGTCCAGCTGGGCTTTCACTGCACATCCGGGAAGCGGAAGGTGGACGCTAAGTCGCGTCGATGCCGATCGGGATGCCTGTTGCGAGGCCGAGCGTCCGGGCGTGAGCCGGGCGGGAAGGCCCGAGTATAACAGAGCTAACGCAGCGTGCTGCTTTCCTGCTGCTCAACGGCGCCAGCAAGATCGCCTGCGTCGCCGATGTAGTGTTCGATAATCGCCTCGAACACCGGTTCTTGCTTGAAACGACGCAGTTCTTCGGCAAACGCCTGGGCCAGCTGTTCACGCCCGGGTTTGCGCGCCAGGCCCAGGAATTGCGCCTGACGGCTGATCACCAAGGGCAGTTCTTCAACCTGCTGTTCGAGGCCAAGCTGCTTGCGCAGGTAACGCCCGACCAGGCGGTCGGTGACCAGCAGATCGATGCGCCCGCGAATGAGTTTGCCGAAATTGGCTTCGTGGCTCGGCGCGGTTTCGCGGCGGAATGCCAGGGACTCGTTGAACGCCCTGTCGTAGGCGTAACCCGGCGACGTGCCTACGGTCAGGCCGCTGAGGTCATCCAGCTGGCGGATAGCATGGCGCCGGTCGCTGGCCTGAAACAGCACGAACTCGACATCGGACATGGGTTCTGCCGGGTAGACCAGATACGCCTTGCGCGATTCAACCTGGAAAATGTCCATCACGCCGTCAGCCTGGCCCTGTTCCACCAGGGCAAGGCAGCGCTTCCACGGCAAGAACTGCCAGTCCACCTCGATACCCAGGCGGCGAAAGACCTCGGTGGTGACTTCGTAGTCGATCCCTTTGGCTCGGCCGCCATCGCGATACACATAGGGCGCCCAGTCATCGCTGACCAGGCGCAGCCGCTCGCCCAGCGCCATCGGGCTCAGGCAGGCGAGCAGCAAGATGCACAGCAATTGGGCGATGTGGGGCATGGCGCGAGATTACGCGCTCACCAGGGGCAAGGCCAGTGAAGATCAAAGCCCCTGGTTTTGGCCTCAGCGATGGGACGAACGCAGCAGGTGCGCCTCGATATCCTTGCGCCGGCCGCCCAGTGACAGACGCAGGCTCGGGTGGCGAAGGCACTGGCGCAATTGCTCGGGCTCGATGCACCCGTAGCGTTCGTTGAGGTTCTCCAGGGCCTTGTCCCACCAGGCCGATGCACAGGCTCGATCGAACTCGTTGGGGTAGGGGTAGCAGCCATACAGCAGCTCGCGCACGAACTGGCGCTCGCGGCTGGGCATGGTCAGGCTCAAGGCCTTGTAGCCCAGGCGCTGCAGGGTCGGTGGGCGTGGCAGTTGGTCGTTGACCAATGCCACATCGGCAAGCGCCGCCGCACCCAGCGGGTTATCGCCGTGCTTGCGTAACCAGGCCTGGATCTTGGCGCGGAACTGGGCCTTGCGGCTCCAGTAGTGATGGATGACGTCGGTGCACTCGGCCAGTTCCATCTTGCGGTAAGCGGCCACCGCCAGGCAGAACTCTTCAAGGGTATAGGCGGTGCGGGCCAACGGATAGAACTCGTCCATCATGGCAATGGAACGGTCCAGCACGTCGGTGTCCTCGGCGCACAAGCCGATCACGCCCGAGTTGACCAGCGGCATCTGGCAGTCGGCGAGACCGCGAGACTCGAGAATGCCGAGCAGGTTCGTGTACAGCAGGCACTGCTGATTCGCGCCATATCGCGCGCCAATGGCGTTGCACAGCAGTGTGCCGGGCTGGACCCGCTGGAACAGTTGCAGCGGCGACTTGCGGAAGAAGGTATCGGTGTCGATCAGCACGGCCTGGGGATGTTGCTGCAGTACCTGGCGCAACAGCACGTGCTTGCTGCGGAAGTGATAGCCGTGGGGCTGGTTCCAGGCCTTGCGGGTGGCCTCGTCGAGCAGATGAACGGTCACCGGCAGTTTGCCGTAGGGCTCGGCATTGTCGGTATAGACCTGGATGTCGATGGCCTGAGTGGCACTGCCCCCCAGATGCGCGAGGGCGCTGACGATGCTGAAGCAGGCTTCCTGGTGATAGGTGGTGGGGCCGAACGCCAGGTACACGAGCTGAGGGCGAGATGGCAGGAAATGTTGCATTGCGAACGACACCTATCAGGGCCAGAAAGTAAATAAGGCCCTAGTCTACGACTAAAGCCTTAATTATTTCTGAATCCGATGGTGCCAAAAAGTTTCAGCGTGGCAGTTTCAGATTGTTCCAGATCGCCAGGCTCGCTTCGGCCTGGTTGAGGGTATAGAAGTGCAGGCCCGGTGCGCCGCCTTGCAGCAGCTGCTCGCACATGCGGGTAATGACTTCTTCGCCAAAGGCCTGGATGCTCGCCGTATCGTCGGCATAGGCTTCCAGTTGCTTGCGGATCCAGCGTGGGATCTCGGCGCCGCAGGCATCGGAGAAACGCGCCAGTTTGCTGTAGTTGGTGATCGGCATGATGCCGGGCACCACCGGGATGTCCACGCCCATCTTCTGCGCGCGCTCGACGAAGTAGAAATAGCTGTCGGCGTTGAAGAAGTACTGGGTGATGGCGCTGTCGGCACCGGCCTTGACCTTGTGCACGAAGTTGCCCAGGTCGACCTCGAAGTTGCGCGCCTGTGGGTGCATTTCCGGATAGGCGGCGACCTCGAGGTGGAAGTGGTCGCCGGTTTCCTGGCGGATGAACTCGACCAGGTCGCTGGCATAACGCAGTTCACCACTGGCCATGCCCATGCCCGACGGCAGGTCGCCACGCAGGGCGACGATGCGCTTGATACCGGCGGCCTTGTACTCGGCCAGCAGGGCGCGCAGCTCGTCCTTGGTGTCGCCGACGCACGACAGGTGCGGCGCGGCAGGGATCTTCACTTCGCTTTCCAGCTGCAGCACGGTGTTCAGCGTGCGGTCGCGGGTAGAGCCACCGGCGCCGTAGGTGCAGGAGAAGAAGTCCGGGTTGTACGCGGCCAGCTGGCGGGCAACGCCCATCAGCTTCTCGTGACCGGCGTCGGTCTTGGTTGGGAAGAACTCGAAACTGTAACGGCGATCTTGGGACATCAGGCGTTCCTCGAGCAGCATGCCTCAAGCAGCAAGCTGCAAGTAAAAGCCAGATCGGTGATGGCCGATCTGGCTTGGGCATCGTTCAGGTTTCGGCGTTGAAGCGTGTCGCTTCAAGCCTGCCGCTTAGTAGCGGTAGGCGTCCGGCTTGAACGGGCCTTCGACGGTCACGCCGATGTACTCGGCCTGTTGCGGGGTCAGTTGGGTGACCACGCCACCGAAGCCGCGGACCATTTCCAGGGCCACTTCTTCGTCGAGTTTCTTCGGCAGCACTTCCACGGTCAGGCGCTCGGCCTTCTTGGCAGCTGGCAGTTCGGCGAACTTCTGCTCGAACAGGAAGATCTGCGCCAGCACCTGGTTGGCGAACGAACCATCCATGATGCGGCTTGGGTGGCCGGTGGCGTTGCCCAGGTTCACCAGGCGACCTTCGGCCAGCAGGATCAGGTAGTCATCGTTCTGCGGGTCGAAGGTACCGGCGCCAGTGCGGTGGATCTTGTGAACCTGCGGCTTGACCTCTTCCCATGCCCAGTTCTTGCGCATGAAGGCGGTGTCGATTTCGTTGTCGAAGTGGCCGATGTTGCAGACCACGGCACGCTTCTTCAGGGCCTTGAGCATGTTGGCATCGCAGACGTTGACGTTACCGGTGGTGGTGACGATCAGGTCGATGCGGCCCAGCAGGTCGGCATTGACGCCGGCTTCGGTGCCGGTGTTGATGCCGTCCTTGAACGGCGAAACGACTTCGAAGCCGTCCATGCAGGCCTGCATGGCGCAGATCGGGTCGACTTCGGTGACCTTGACGATCATGCCTTCCTGACGCAGCGACTGGGCCGAGCCCTTGCCCACGTCACCATAGCCGATTACCAGGGCCTGCTTGCCCGACAGCAGGTGGTCGGTGCCGCGCTTGATGGCATCGTTCAGGCTGTGACGGCAGCCGTACTTGTTGTCGTTCTTGCTCTTGGTGACCGAGTCGTTGACGTTGATCGCCGGGACTTTCAGCTCGCCCTTGGCCAGCATGTCCAGCAGGCGGTGAACGCCAGTGGTGGTTTCTTCGGTCACGCCGTGGATCTTTTCCAGCATGGCCGGGTATTTCTTGTGCAGGATTTCGGTCAGGTCACCACCGTCGTCCAGCACCATGTTGGCGTCCCAAGGCTGGCCATTTTTCAGGATGGTCTGCTCGATGCACCACTCGTACTCCTGCTCGGTTTCACCTTTCCAGGCGAACACAGGAATGCCGGCGGCGGCGATGGCGGCAGCGGCCTGGTCCTGGGTGGAGAAGATGTTGCACGACGACCAGCGGACTTCTGCGCCCAGGGCGATCAGGGTCTCGATCAGCACGGCGGTCTGGATGGTCATGTGGATGCAGCCGATGATCTTGGCGCCCTTGAGCGGTTGCTCGGCTTGATACTTGCGGCGCAGGCCCATCAGTGCCGGCATTTCCGATTCGGCGATGATGACTTCCTTGCGGCCCCAGTCGGCCAGGGAAATGTCGGCGACCTTGAAGTCGGAAAAACCTGCAGGCGTGTTTACAGCGCTCATGAGAGCCTCCATTCGTAGTGTGCGAATGGGCGCCGTTGTGCGTTGAGCGTCCGCTTCAGCGGACAACGCCCCAACCGAGCCTGACAGGCCGAGCCTGCTGCAGCGCCCCTCGGATGGGTGGCGGGATGGCCGCCACTGCGGGCAGCCATGAGAACGGCTGCGATTATAGCCGTGGCTGTGTGACACACCCAAGGCTTTCTGTCGATTTATCGCGACGATAGTCGATGTTCAATGGAGCGGCGGCGGCCGCTCTGCCATCATTACTTCACGTTAGCCAAGCAGGTCAGGAGTAAAGATGAACTTTCACACCCGCAAATGGGTAAAACCCGAAGACCTCAACCCCAACGGCACGCTGTTCGGCGGCAGCTTGCTGCGCTGGATCGACGAAGAAGCGGCAATCTATGCCATCGTCCAGCTGGGCAACCAGCGCGTGGTGACCAAGTACATGTCGGAGATCAACTTCGTCAGTGCCTCGCGCCAGGGCGACATCATCGAACTGGGCATCACGGCCACCGAGTTTGGCCGTACCTCGATCACCTTAAAGTGCGAAGTACGCAACAAGATTACCCGCAAGAGCATTCTGACGGTCGACAAGATGGTCTTCGTCAACCTGGGCGAGGACGGCTTGCCGGCGGCCCATGGGCGGACCGAGATCAAGTACGTTCAGGACCAGTTCCCGGACTCCGCTGTCGAGTGATGATTCGGGGCCGCGGTGCGGCCCCGCAACCCTCAAGGATGTGCGCTGACCTTGCGCACCACGCGGCCAATGCTCAAACCCTGCACCAGGATTGACGACAACACCACGATGTAGGTGATCGACAGCAGCAGGTCACGCTCCGCGCCCAGTGGCAGCGACAGCGCCAGGGCCACCGATACCCCGCCACGCAAGCCACCCCAGGTCAGCACCCGCACGGTACCTTTGGGCACCGGCCGCCAGCGCCGCAACAGCACGATCGCCGGGGCCACGGTCAGCAGCCGCGACAGCAGTACTGCCAACGCCAGTACTCCACCCGCCGCCAGGTGCAGCCAATTGAACGGCAACAGCAACAGTTCCAGGCCGATCAGGGCAAACAGCAGGGCATTGAGCATGTCATCGATCAGTTCCCAGAAGCCGTCCATGTAACGGCGGGTCATGTCGTTCATTGCCAGGTTACGACCCAGGTTACCGATGATCAGGCCTGCGACCACCATGGCGATCGGTGCCGAAACATGCAGCTCGTAGCACATCGCCGAACCACCGATCACCAGCGCCAGGGTCAGCATGACCTCGACCTGGTACTGCTCGACGCTCTTGATCATGCGGTAGGTGGCATAGCCGATCACGCCGCCGAACAGCACGCCGCCGATGGCCTCGCGGGCGAACAGGATGGCGGTGTCGGAGACACTCGGCGTTTCACCAAGCTGGATGATGCCCAGCAATACGGTAAACACCACCACCGCTGTACCGTCGTTGAACAATGATTCGCCGACGATAGTGGTCTTCAGCGGCTTGGAGGCGTTGGCGGTGCGCAGTGCGCCCAGCACGGCGATCGGGTCGGTCGGGGAGATCAGCGCGCCGAACAGCAGGCAGTAGATCAGCGGCACCTGCCAGCCGAACAGGGCGAACACCCAGTGCGACAGGTAGCCGATCACCACGGTGGCGATCAGCACGCCCAGGGTGGCCAGCAAGCCGATCGGCCAGCGGTAGCTGCGCAGGTCGCTGAGGTTGACGTGCAATGCGCCGGCGAACAGCAGGAAGGCCAGCATCCAGTGCATTAGCAGGTCATTGAAATCGATCTGGTTCATCAAGCCTTCGACGCGTTCTTCCAGGCCAGGGAAGCCGATCAGGCTCAAGCCTTGCAGCATCAGGGAGAACAGCAACGCCGTGACCATCACGCCGATGGCGGGTGGCAGGCCGATGAAGCGGTAATTTACATAGGTGAGGAGGGTGGTGAGGCAAATAAACGCGGCAACTAGTTCAAGCATCCCGAATCCTGTGAAAGTGGCTTCCAAGTCGTTACCCGAATGGCTCGGGCAGTTCTTTGATGATCTGGCGAGGGGCTCGGGACACAGGATTTGACCAGGAATGTCGGAAACGTTCCGAGTGTTCACAGCTGGAGGGTGCATTAGGGTGGCGCTCGGTCTCACAGGCGCTAAAACTCTTCCGGCATACATATCGCAGGCAACCCACACGCCAACGCTATATATTCATCCCTCAAAAACGTCGCAAGGACCCAAAGGCGTGCTGGCAACTTCCCTGGTATTGGTCGCCGCCCTGTTGCATGCGACCTGGAACACCCTGATCAAATTCAGCGCCGAGCGCCTGCTGGTGATCGCCAGCATGGACGTTGTGGCATTGCTGTTCGCCGTGTGCGCCGTGGCCTTCACCGAGTTTCCGCCCGCCGAGATCTGGCCTTGGCTGCTGGCTTCGGCGCTGGCCGAGCAGTTGTACCGGTTTCTGCTGATCCAGGCCTATCGGGTCGGTGATCTGGGGCTGGTCTATCCTCTGATGCGCGGCCTTTCGCCATTGGTGGTGCTGGGGCTGACCCTGGCGTTTGCCGGTGAGTCGCTCAGTTCGCAACAGATCATCGGCATCCTGCTGATCCCGTGTGGCATGGCGTGCCTGTTGTGGCAGGGCGGCGGCGGTGACCGGTTGCCGTGGTCGATGCTGCCGGTGGTTGCGCTGATCGGCCTGTGTATCGGTTGCTACACCTGGTTCGATGGCCAGGCGGTGCGGTTGTGGGGTAAACCCTGGGACTACCTGGTGTGGTTGACGTTGCTCAGCGCCTGGCCATTCCCGCTGCTGGCCAGCGTGGCGCGGCGGGCGCCGTTCGTGCTGTTCTGGCGCACCCAGTGGCGGTTGGGTCTGGCAGTGGGCTTTTGTGTGCTGTTCAGTTACGCACTGGTGTTGTGGGCCATGCACCTGGGTTCGGTGGCCGAAGCGGCGGCCCTGCGCGAATTGAGTGTGATACTGGTGGTACTGCTGGGTATGCGCTACCTCAAAGAACCTTTTGGCGGGCCGAGACTCCTAGCTTGCGGGCTGGTCCTGGCAGGCATGCTGGTGATGAAGCTCTGACCTCACGATCGAACAAGGAGTCCTGTCCATGACCGTTGCCCTGTGGTGCATTTTAATCGCGTTGTTTCTTGCGCCGCTGTGCGCCTTGATCGCTAAAGTGTCGAGTGGCCGCTTCGGCCTCAAGGACAACCACGACCCGCGCGCCTTCCTCGACACGCTGTCGGGTCTGCCGCGCCGTGCGCATGCCGCCCAGCAGAATAGCTACGAGGCGTTTCCGGCATTTGCGGCGGCGGTGCTGGTGGCCGATATCGTCGGTAATGCCGAACAGGTGACCCAGGATGTGCTGGGTGTGATGTATATCACCAGTCGGTTGCTCTACATCATCTGTTACCTGGCGGACTGGGCGGCGTTGCGGTCGCTGGTGTGGTTTGCCGGGTTGGCGTTGATCGTGTCGTTCTTCGTGGTTTCAGTCTGAGACCGAGGCGCCGGCTTCGCGGGCTTGCCCGCTCCCACAGATACAGCGCAGCATTCAAGGGCTGTGGTATCTGTGGTATCTGTGGTACCTGTGGGAGCGGGCGAGCCCGCGATGAATCCACCGCCGATCAAAGCACTTTAGGCACCTCAGGCAGCGGCTTGCCCTTGGGCCATAGCATCCAGATCTGACCTTGCTGTTTCATGTTGCCCGCCAACTCCCCTGCATCAGGCCCGGTCCCCCAGAACAGGTCCGCACGCACTTCGCCGGCAATTGCCCCACCTGTGTCCTGAGCGCCCACCGGGCGCACGACGGGCGTGCCGTCGGGGCGTGTGGTCGACAGCCACAACAAGCTGCCCAACGGGATCACCTTGCGGTCGATGGCCACGCTGTAGCCCGCTGTCAGCGGCACGTTCAGTGAGCCACGCGGCCCTTCTTTACTGTCCGGGCGGGCACTGAAGAACACATAGCTAGGGTTGCTGGCCAGCAGTTCCGGCACGCGCTGCGGGTTGGCCATGGCCCAGGCATGAATGCTGCCCATGGTCACGTCTTCTTTTTTCAACTGGCCTTGTTCCACCAGCCAGCGGCCGATTGGCCGGTAGGGGTGGCCATTCTGGTCGGCATAACCCAGCCGCAGTTGGCGGCCATCATCCAGCTGGATTCTGCCGGAGCCCTGGATCTGCAGGAACTGCAGGTCCATCGGATCGGTCAGCCAGGCCAACACGGGCGCCTTGACGCCATCGCGGCTGATCACCTCGGCGGTGTCGTAGGGTTTGAGCACGCGACCGTCCAGTCGGCCCCGCAGGCGCTTGCCCTTGAGTTCGGGGTACACGCTGGCCAGGTCGACCACGATCATGTCGTCGGGTACGCCATAAACTGCCACGTGCGCCGCTTCGGTACGCTTCAGGCTGCCGGGGTAGACCGGTTCGTAGTAACCGGTGATCAGGCCGTTGGCGTTGTTGTCTGCGGAACGCAGGCCATACACCTGCAGGTTCTGCTCAAGAAAAGTGCGCACCTGGGTGGCGCTCGCCGTGTCGCTGCCTGCCGCTTCGCAGGTGGCGGCCCACACCGGGTCGCGCTTGAGCTTTTCGCAGCCGCTGCGCCAGGCGTAAAAGCCGGCCAGCAGGTCTTCATCGCTGACCGCAGGCAGGTCTTTCCAGGTGGCCGGGGCATAGGTGGCGATGGCATGGGGCTCGGGCTTGGCGTTTTCGCCGCCGTTGCAGCCGGCCAGCAGGGCGAGTGCCGGGAGGGTCCAGGCCAGATGGCGCAGGGCAGATTTCATCAATGGGTACCTGTGGCTGGCGAACATGAAGATTCGCCCTTGTGTTTTATGTGGCTATTGGTCTTTGCCTAGCGGGCGGCGATACTGGCCGCCCCTTTGCGTAGGCTGAAGTGACCGTGATGTTCAAGCGATTGACCGTAGTGCTGCTCGCTGCCCTTGCCCTGACTGCCTGTGACCGGGTCGACCCCAATTCGCCGCTGGGCAAGCGCAAGGCAATCTTCAAGGACATGCTCAAGACCAGCGAAGACATGGGCGGCATGCTGCGCGGTCGCTTGCCCTTCGACGGGGTGAAGTTCGCCGATGGCGCGTTGAAGCTTGATGGTCTTGCCCATGAGCCGTGGCAGCATTTTCCGCAGGTGCGGGATGAGGGTGACAGCAGCGCACGGCCGGAGGTATGGGAGCGGCAGGCGCGTTTCCATGACCTTGCCCGGCAACTGGAGGGTGTGACCGGCGAATTGGTCGACGTGACGCGGACCCAACCGTTGGACGCGGCGCAATTGAAGGCGCCGATGGATAAGGTCGAGGCGGCGTGCAAGGCGTGTCATACCGAGTTCCGCGATCATTGATCGCCTGCGACAACAGGCGATCAGGCAAGATCAGCGGTCCAGTTCGTCCACTGCTTCCTGCAGCTCCTTGCGGGACTCGGCAAGCTTGTCCTTGCGCTTGTTGATCTTGTCCGCGTCGCCTTTTTTCTCGGCCTTCTTCAGGTCCCTCTCGCGCTCTGCCACCTCGTGACGAGCATCGAGCACTTTCTGCTCGCGCTCTTTGCGCAGGCTGGCGTCTGTGCAGTTGCCAACGCCGCGCAGTGCTTCTTCGAGCCCTGCCACCTGATCGCTATTGCCGTGGTCACGTGCGATTTTCAGCTGGTTCTCGATGGCGCTGCGCTTGGCGGCGCAACCGGTCAAGCCCGCATCAGGCTGGGCAGCTTGGGCAACGCCGGCAGCGAGACCCAGGGTGGTAAACAGTGTCAGAGTGGAAATCAATTTCATCAAAGCCTCCTTGAGGGGGCGGGGCAGCAAAAGATGGGGCAAATCCTGCCTTGCTTTTGGCGATTTAGAAACCCTTGCTGGATATTTCTGGAGCAACCCAGGAATTTTCCTACAAAAGATTTTGTTAAAACTCATTGCTTCGTACGCGTGACAGCGGCAGAAAACCCCTGAATGCCGTTTTCGCTCAGCTGTTGAGCCAAGGCCTGCACGTGCTCAGCCGTAAAAAATGCTTGTAGCTGGCTGGCACGGGTTGCGCCAATGCCGGGCAAGGCTTGCCATTCGGTGGTCGAGCGCTGGGCGAGGATTGCCCAGTCGCCCTCGAGCGGAAGATTGCGTGGTACTGGCACGCCAAGACCGCTGATCCACTGGTCGAAGGGCCTGTTGCGGCCAGCCTCGAAGCTTCGTTGCAAGCGCCTGGCGCTGGTCTCGCTGATGCCAGGCAGCTGGGCCAGTCGTTCGGCATCCAGCTCCAGCCAGTCGGTCAGCGATGTTACCAGCCCGGCCTGCACCAGCCGTCGCCAAGTGCCGGGCCCGGTGCCAGGCATGGCCAGGCCATGTTTGCCACTGAGCCAGGTGAGGCGAGCAATGAACTGCTCTTCGCAGTTTTCATCAGCCTGCCAGCACGTCAAGGCGCCGTATTGATCCAGCGCAGGAACCGTCAAGCTTTGGCGCTCGGTAGCGCGGTGCACGACCTGCTCGAAGCGCGGGATGGTCAGCCCCGCCAGGCTGATGGCGACCTGATCCCCCGGGCGAATATCGAGCGCCTGCCAGCGAGCCAGAGAGCCCAGGCTCACCTGGGTAACACGGCGGTCGTCGAGTCTCACCGGCTGCAGCTTCAGGACAGGTGTGACTCGGCCCGTGCGGCCGATGCGAAAGTGTACGTCACGCACTTCGCTCAAAACCTGGGCAAAGGGATGCTTCCAGGCTGCGATCCAGTAAGGTGCATTGGTCTGCCAGCGCTCGGCTGGTGGGCGCATATTCTGGCGCAGGATCACGCCGTCCGTGGCGAAGGGCAGGGCAGAGCGATACCAGTGCCGGCGCCAGTGTGCAGCTTCACCAGCGCTGCCGATGGCCACGCTGTAGCGCTGGCTGTCGGGGAAACCCAGTGCAGCGAGCCGGGCCACACGCTCGCCCTGATCGCTCGGCCCTTGCGGCCAGTCCCAGACAAACAGCGCAATGCCTGCGCCTTGTTCACGGGCCAGCTGCTTGCGCGCCAACAACCCCGCGACGGTGGCGCGGGCGTTGGCGCTACCGTTGCGTGCTTGCACATGGTCTTCCAGGCGCAGGTACAGTTCGCCTTGCAGGATCAGGTCCAGTGGGCTTGGCAATTTCCGGTTGATGCCTTCCAGGACCTCGATATGTCGGCTCCAGTCATGCCCCTGGGTGCCGTCACCCCTGCTGAGCAGTTGGGTCAGGCTGCCTTGCTGATAAACCAGAGTCACCGCGACGCCATCGACCTTTGGTTGTAGCCAGACACCTGTCTTGCCGGCCATCCACTGGCTCACGGCCTGTTCATCCGGCAGCTTGTCGACGCCGGTATGTGGGATCGGGTGGGCAATCGGCCCGCGTGCGCTGGCCAGTGAATCCAGTTCACTCTGGAGTGCGAAACACCCTTGCAGGTGCAGCAGGCGTTGCCTGCTCTGGTCATAGACCTCATCGGGCACCAGGGATTCGCCCAGGCGATGGTAGTGGTCATCCCATTGGCTAACCGTCGCGCGCAGGCGGGTGACTTCCGTGCGAGCCCGCTCGGCTGACCAGCTTGGGCAGTCAGCGGCTTGCGCGTTGAACGATAGGGCGAGCAGGAACAGGAGCAGAAAAGGCATGGCCAGCATCCTTGCTTGGCAGAGGGGAAGCCTCAGCCTAGGCAATGCAAGCGAGCGTTGCGCCGCGCAGTTGTCAGCCGATGTGTCACAAAAAAGCCCCTGCCGATCACTCGGCAGGGGCTTTCATTTACCGCTGTAGGAAAATTACAGGCCGGCAGCGTCACGCAGCGCCTGGGCGCGGTCGGTGCGCTCCCAGGTGAAGGTGGTGAAGGTGTCGTCGCCGACAGTCTTCTGCTGTGGCTCGCGGCCGAAGTGGCCGTAGGCTGCGGTTTCCTGGTACATCGGGTGCAGCAGGTCGAGCATCTTGGTGATGGCGTACGGGCGCAGGTCGAAGCACTCGCGCACGATCTGGATGATCTTGTCGTCGGAAACCTTGCCGGTGCCGAAGGTGTTGATCGAGATGGAGGTCGGCTGGGCCACGCCGATGGCGTAGGACACCTGGATCTCGCAACGTTCGGCCAGGCCGGCGGCAACGATGTTCTTGGCCACGTAGCGACCAGCGTAGGCAGCGGAACGGTCGACCTTGGACGGGTCCTTGCCGGAGAACGCGCCACCACCGTGACGGGCCATGCCGCCGTAGGAGTCGACGATGATCTTGCGGCCGGTCAGGCCGCAGTCACCCACCGGGCCACCGATGATGAAATTGCCGGTCGGGTTGATGTGGAACTGGGTGCCTTTGTGCAGCAGTTCGGCCGGCAGGGTGTGCTTGACGATCAGCTCCATCACGGCTTCCTGCAGATCTTTCAGCGAGACCTCAGGGTTGTGCTGGGTCGACAGCACCACCGCGTCGATACCGACGACCTTGCCGTTCTCGTAACGGCAGGTGACCTGCGACTTGGCATCCGGGCGCAGCCATGGCAGCAGGCCGGACTTGCGCGCTTCGGCCTGGCGCTCGACCAGGCGGTGCGAGAAGCAGATCGGCGCTGGCATCAGCACGTCGGTTTCGTTGCTGGCGTAGCCGAACATCAGGCCCTGGTCGCCTGCGCCCTGGTCTTCCGGTTTGGAACGGTCGACGCCCTGGGCGATGTCCACCGACTGTTTGCCGATGATGTTCATCACGGCGCAGGTGGCGCCGTCGAAGCCGACGTCGGAGCTGTTGTAGCCGATGTCGATGATGACCTTGCGCACCAGCTCTTCCAGGTCGACCCAGGCGGAGGTGGTGACTTCGCCGGCGATGATGGCGACACCGGTCTTGACCAGGGTTTCGCACGCTACGCGGGCGTATTTGTCCTGGGTGATGATGGCATCAAGGACCGCGTCCGAAATCTGGTCGGCGATCTTGTCCGGATGCCCTTCGGACACGGACTCGGAGGTGAAAAGGGAGTATTCGCTCATCTCGACGGGTTCCTAAAATTTACCGATGGTGAGTGTCGCCAGCCGTCCGCTGAAAATGGCGGACCTGTATCTGGAAACCGTTACGCAAGCCCACATAGAGGCTATCCCCGGGGGCCAGCCCGGCTGCTGTGGCCCAACGGGCCAGGTCGTCCTGTTCGAAGCCCAGCCAGAGGTCGCCGCAGGCTTCCCGCGCCCAACCCTGGTCATGGCTGCACAGTTCGGTGACCAGCAGGCTGCCGCCTGCCTTTACCCGTTTGGCCAGCTGGCGCAGGGCCAGGGCCGGGTCGCTGAAATGGTGCAGGACCATGTTCAGCACAACGCAGTCGGCTTCCACATCCGTTGCACCCAGTGCATCGGCCAACTGCAGGTATACGTTGCCCAGGCGTTCGCGTTCGCAGACCTGGCGCGCCAGCTCGAGCATGGTCGGGCTGTTGTCCAAGGCTGTGACCTGGGAGAAGCGCCGTGCCAGGTCCGGCAGGAAACCACCATCGCCAGGGCCGACTTCCAGCGCGCTGGCGGTCGACGCGAAGTTCAGCTTGTCGAGCAGCGCCAGCAGGCTTTCGCGATACTGCGGCAAGCCGGCGATGAGGTCTTGCTGGGCGCGGAATTTTTCTTCCACACGCAGGAAGAAGTCCTGGCTGGTGGCGGCGCGGCGTTGCTGCACCTGGGCGATTCGGGCCTGGACATCCTCCGGCAAGGTCAGGTCGTCGACCTCGTCGAGCAGGGCCATGTGCAGGCGCCCGCCGAAGCGTTGGCCGTCAGGCAGGGCGCGGCGGTAGAAGATCGCATTGCCTTCACGCCGCGTGGCTACCAGCTCGGCCTGGGCCAGCACCTTGAGGTGGTGGCTCATGCCCGACTGGCCGACGTCGAAGATCTGCGCCAGTTCCAGCACGCCGAACGAATCACTGGCCAGGGCGCGCAACACGTTCAGGCGCAGCTCATCGCCACTGGCCTTGCACAGGGCGGCCAGTGTGTCGCTTTGCTGAGGGATCGGTTGCGCACGGAGGTTCATGGTGCGGCAGTCTAGACAGGCAAGGCTGCCCTCGCAAGGCCTATATCAAAAAGTTTTGATATTGACTGATGGGCGGGTGGCCCTGGCGGATTTTTCGCCGTTATGGAGGCCAATCACAGGAAAATCCCCCAACTGCGACCATCCGTCATTGCCCCCGGCCCCCGCAGTGGGCGAAAATGGCCGCCTTTTTCGTGACACCACCTATTCAAGCCCCAGGAGATAAGCGATGCCCAGCCGTCGTGAACGTGCCAACGCCATTCGTGCACTCAGCATGGATGCCGTGCAAAAGGCCAACAGCGGCCACCCAGGTGCCCCCATGGGCATGGCGGATATCGCCGAAGTGCTTTGGCGCGACTACATGAAGCACAACCCGAGCAACCCGAAGTTCGCTGACCGTGACCGCTTCGTGCTGTCCAACGGCCACGGCTCGATGCTCATCTATTCGCTGCTGCACCTGACTGGCTACGATGTCACCATTGATGACATCAAAGGCTTCCGCCAGCTGCACAGCCGTACCCCGGGCCATCCGGAATACGGCTACACCCCAGGCGTCGAGACCACCACCGGCCCGCTCGGTCAAGGCATCGCCAACGCCGTGGGCTTCGCCCTGGCCGAGAAGGTGCTGGCTGCCCAGTTCAACCGTGAAGGCCATAACATCGTCGACCACAACACCTATGTGTTCCTCGGCGACGGCTGCATGATGGAAGGTATTTCCCATGAAGTCGCCTCGCTGGCCGGCACCCTGGGCCTGAACAAGCTGATTGCCTTCTACGACGACAACGGCATCTCCATCGACGGCGAAGTGCACGGCTGGTTCACCGATAACACCCCGGCGCGTTTCGAAGCCTACAACTGGCAGGTCATCCGTAACGTCAACGGCCATGATGCCGACGAAATCAAGATGGCCATCGAGACCGCGCGCAAGAGCGACCGTCCGACCCTGATCTGCTGCAAGACCATCATCGGTTTCGGTTCGCCGAACAAGCAGGGCAAGGAAGACTGCCACGGTGCACCGCTGGGCAACGACGAAATCGCCCTGGCCCGCAAGGAACTGAACTGGAACCACGGTCCGTTCGAAATCCCGGCCGACATCTACGCCGAGTGGGATGCCAAGGCTGCCGGCGCCAAGGCCGAAGCCGACTGGAACCAGCGTTTCGATGCTTACGCCAAGGCCTACCCGGAACTGGCTGCCGAGTTCAAGCGCCGTGACAGCGGCGAGCTGCCGGCCGACTTCAGCGAGAAGGCCCAGGCCTACATCAATGAAGTAGCCGCCAAAGGTGAAACCATCGCCAGCCGCAAGGCCAGCCAGAACGCGCTGAACGCCTTCGGTCCGATGCTGCCTGAGTTCCTCGGCGGTTCGGCTGACCTGGCCGGCTCCAACCTGACTCTGTGGAAAGGCTGCAAGGGCGTCGAGGCCAACGATGCCAGCGGCAACTACGTGTTCTACGGCGTGCGTGAGTTCGGCATGACCGCGATCATGAACGGCGTCGCCCTGCACGGTGGCCTGGTGCCTTACGGCGCGACCTTCCTGATGTTCATGGAATACGCCCGCAATGCCGTACGCATGTCGGCACTGATGAAGCAGCGCGTGATCCATGTCTACACCCACGACTCCATCGGCCTGGGCGAAGACGGCCCGACTCACCAGCCGATCGAGCAGCTGACCAGCCTGCGCAGCACCCCGAACCTGGATACCTGGCGTCCAGCCGACGCGGTCGAATCGGCCGTGTCCTGGAAAAACGCCCTGGAGCGCAAGGACGGCCCATCGGCGCTGATCTTCTCGCGCCAGAACCTGCAGCACCAGGAACGCGACGCCCAGCAGATCGCCGACATCAGCCGTGGTGGCTATGTGCTCAAGGACTGCGCTGGCGAGCCTGAGCTGATCCTGATCGCCACCGGTTCGGAAGTGGGCCTGGCCGTTCAGGCACAAGCCAAGCTGACCGAGCAGGGCCGCAAGGTGCGCGTGGTTTCCATGCCTTGCACCAGCGTGTTCGATGCCCAGGACGCTGCCTACAAGCAGTCGGTACTGCCGGTCGAAGTCGCTGCGCGTATCGCCATCGAAGCCGCCCACGCGGACTTCTGGTACAAGTACGTCGGCCTGGAAGGTCGTGTCATCGGCATGACCACCTACGGTGAGTCGGCTCCGGCCGCTGCACTGTTCGAAGAGTTCGGCTTCACCCTGGAGAACATCCTGGGCACCGCCGAAGAGCTGCTGGAAGACTGATACAGGCGTAAGGCGAGGGCTTCGCCCTCGTTTCGCGGCACAAGGCCGCTCCCACAGGGTACTGCGCACGCCGTTCCTTGTAGGAGCGGCCTTGCGTCGCGATGGGCCGCAAGGCGGCCCCAACAGCCATCATGCGTTAGCGAGCCAACGAATGCCCCACCCGCGTCCCTACAAAGTTGCACTCAACGGTTATGGCCGCATCGGCCGCTGTGTCCTGCGCGCACTGTTCGAGCGGGGGGCAAAGGCCGGTTTCGAGATCGTTGCGCTGAATGACCTGGCTGATCAGGCCAGCATCGAATACCTGACACGCTTCGACTCCACCCACGGGCGGTTCCCTGGCGAGGTGAAGGTTGACGGCGACTGTCTGCACATCAATGGCGACTGCGTGAGAGTCATGCGCAGCGCTACGCCTGAAGGCATCGACTGGGCGGCATTGGGCGTCGACCTGGTGCTGGAGTGCTCCGGCGTCTACCACACCCGTGCCGATGGCCAGCGTTTCCTCGATGCCGGTGCGCCGCGCGTATTGTTCTCGCAGCCGATGGCCAGCGAGGCCGATGTCGATACCACCGTGGTCTATGGCATCAACCAGGATTGCCTGACGGGCAACGAACGCCTGGTGTCCAACGCCTCCTGCACCACCAACTGTGGCGTACCGCTGCTGCGCGTGCTGGACAAGGCATTCGGCATCGAATACGTGCAGATCACCACCATCCACTCGGCGATGAACGACCAGCCGGTGATCGATGCCTATCACCACGAAGACCTGCGCCGTACGCGTTCGGCCTTCCAGTCGGTGATCCCGGTGTCCACTGGCCTGGCGCGTGGCATCGAACGCCTGCTTCCGGAACTTGCCGGGCGAATCCAGGCCAAAGCGGTACGCGTGCCGACCGTCAACGTCTCGTGCCTGGACATCACCCTGCAGACCGCCCGCGACACCAGTGCGGCCGAGGTCAACCGGGTGCTGCGCGAGGCGGCGCAGAGCGGCCCGCTCAAAGGCTTGCTGGCCTACACCGAGCTGCCTCACGCCAGCTGTGATTTCAACCATGACCCGCATTCGGCCATCGTCGATGCCAGCCAGACCCGCGTCTCAGGCCCACGCCTGGTGAACCTGCTGGCTTGGTTCGACAACGAATGGGGGTTCGCCAACCGTATGCTCGACGTTGCCGAACACTATCTGCACGTCGTCCACCCAACCCGCAGCAAACAGCCCTGAAGGACTGCATTCATGACCGTGTTGAAGATGACCGACCTCGACCTGCAAGGTAAGCGCGTACTGATCCGCGAAGACCTCAACGTACCTGTGAAGGACGGTGTGGTAACCAGCGATGCGCGTATCCTGGCAGCGCTGCCGACCATCAAGCTGGCCCTGGAAAAGGGTGCGGCGGTAATGGTCTGCTCGCACCTGGGCCGCCCGACCGAAGGCGAGTTCTCAGCCGAGAACAGCCTCAAGCCGGTTGCCGATTACCTGAGCAAGGCCCTGGGCCGCGAAGTGCCACTGGTTGCCGACTATCTGGACGGCGTTCAGGTCAACGCGGGTGACCTGGTGCTGTTCGAGAACGTACGCTTCAACAAGGGCGAGAAGAAGAACGCCGACGAGCTGGCACAGAAGTACGCCGCCCTGTGCGACGTGTTCGTCATGGATGCTTTCGGCACCGCTCACCGCGCTGAAGGTTCCACCCATGGCGTTGCCAAGTTCGCCAAGGTCGCTGCCGCCGGCCCGCTGCTGGCAGCAGAACTGGATGCACTGGGCAAGGCCCTGAAAGCCCCGGCCAAGCCGATGGCGGCCATCGTCGCCGGCTCCAAGGTGTCGACCAAGCTGGACGTGCTGAACAGCCTGAGCAGCGTCTGCGACCAGCTGATCGTTGGTGGCGGCATTGCCAACACCTTCCTCGCCGCTGCCGGCCACCCGGTCGGCAAGTCGCTGTACGAGCCTGACCTGGTCGACACCGCCAAGGCTATCGCCGCCAAGGTCAGCGTGCCGCTGCCAGTCGACGTGGTGGTTGCCAAGGCCTTTGCCGAAGACGCCGAAGCCACCGTCAAGGCCATCGCCGACGTAGCCGCCGATGACATGATCCTGGATATCGGCCCGCAGACCGCAGCCAATTTCGCCGAGCTGCTGAAGTCGTCGAAGACCATCCTGTGGAACGGCCCGGTCGGCGTGTTCGAGTTCGACCAGTTCGGCAACGGCACCCAGGTGCTGGCCAAGGCCATTGCTGAGAGCGCCGCGTTCTCCATCGCCGGTGGTGGCGATACCCTGGCTGCCATCGACAAATATGGCGTCAGCAAGGAAATCTCCTACATTTCTACCGGTGGCGGTGCCTTCCTCGAGTTCGTCGAAGGCAAAGTGCTGCCCGCCGTGGCGATCCTGGAAGAGCGGGCAAAAGCCTGACAATGGCGGCGCCTGGCAAAGGGAGCGACCTGATGGTCAAGCAATTGCCTGTGATGATCCTGGCCGGCCTGCTGGGCGCTTGCTCCAGCGGTCCGTCCACGGATGCCGACCCGGCGCAGCCGCCCAAGGGCGGTTGCTACCAGTCCGAGTGGCAGGCCGAGACCGTGCCGGTCATCAGCAAGCGCGTCGGCCCGCAAGGCCTGGAAAAGTACGACGAAGAACACCAGCACCAGGCGCCGGGTTGCCCTTGACGAGAACGACCGAATCCAGCGTTTCGTCGGGGCAGGCAACCAAGCGGCCGCTGTGTGGTCATCTAGAGGATATGTAATGAAAGCGCTGCTGGCCTCGATGGCCCTGGCGACACTGGCAGGATGCTCGCTGATGCAGCCTGCGCCTTCCGCCCCGGCGGACAACTGGACCCGCTGGGTCTGTGACACCCAGGCCGAAGTGCTGTGGCGCTTCGCTGATGCACAACGGGACCAGGTAGACGTGCGCCTCGGCGGCGGTGACCAGGTCTATCGGCTCAAGGCCGAGCCGGGCGCCTCTGGCGCGCTGTACAGCGATGGCGTGCTGGCCTTCCACACCAAGGGCGATGAAGGCCTGGTGTACTGGGTGGCAACCAACGATCTGATTGGGCGGGGCTGCAAGGCACCGTGACTGGCCGGGCCGCACAGGCGGCCCACACTACTTGAACAGCAACCGCCCCTGCGGCAGGCTTGCACGAAACAAACGACGCTTGTCGGGAGAGAGATACACAATGGCACTCATTAGCATGCGCCAGATGCTGGACCACGCCGCCGAGTTCGGTTACGGCGTTCCGGCTTTCAACGTCAACAACCTCGAGCAGATGCGCGCCATCATGGAAGCGGCCGACAAGACCGACTCCCCGGTGATCGTCCAGGCTTCGGCCGGTGCCCGCAAGTACGCCGGTGCCCCGTTCCTGCGCCACCTGATCCTGGCCGCGATCGAAGAGTTCCCGCACATCCCGGTGTGCATGCACCAGGACCACGGCACCAGCCCTGACGTCTGCCAGCGCTCGATCCAGCTGGGCTTCAGCTCGGTAATGATGGACGGTTCGCTGGGTGAAGACGGCAAGACCCCGACCGACTACGAATACAACGTCCGCGTTACCCAGCAGACCGTGGCCATGGCCCACGCCTGCGGCGTTTCGGTGGAAGGCGAGCTGGGCTGCCTGGGTTCGCTGGAAACCGGCATGGCCGGTGAAGAAGACGGCATCGGTGCCGAAGGCGTGCTGGATCACAGCCAGATGCTGACCGACCCGGAAGAGGCCGCCGACTTCGTCAAGAAGACCCAGGTCGACGCCCTGGCCATCGCCATCGGCACCAGCCACGGTGCCTACAAGTTCACCAAGCCGCCTACCGGTGACGTGCTGGCCATCGACCGCATCAAGGAAATCCACAAGCGTATCCCTAACACCCACCTGGTGATGCACGGTTCTTCCTCGGTACCGCAAGAGTGGCTGGCGATCATCAACCAGTACGGCGGCGACATCAAAGAGACCTACGGCGTACCGGTCGAAGAGATCGTCGAAGGCATCAAGCACGGCGTGCGCAAGGTCAACATCGACACCGACCTGCGCCTGGCGTCCACCGGTGCCATGCGCCGTCTGATGGCACAGAACCCGAGCGAGTTCGACCCGCGCAAGTTCTTCGGTGAAACCGTGAAAGCCATGCGTGACGTGTGCATCGCCCGTTACGAAGCATTCGGTACCGCTGGCAATGCCTCGAAGATCAAGCCGATCTCCCTGGAAGGCATGTTCCAGCGCTATCTGAAGGGTGAGCTGGCCGCCAAGGTCAACTGATCCACAGGTGCAGCCCTGAAAAACCCGCAGCGATGCGGGTTTTTTTATGTGTCGAAAATGCTGCAAGGCGACCGTTAGTCGGCTACCGTGAAACTAATTCACTGATAGCGATCTGATTGCATTGCTTGTCGCATCCGCAGGTCTAGAGTATCAATCGGATCCAATAGCAAGTCGAAGTCGGTCAAATAAGAGAAGCAGCATGGATGGCGCTTACCCTCAACCACTGGATGGCAAATCGGTTCTCCTGGTAGTAGACGACTACCCGGAAAACCTCATTAGCATGCGGGCCTTGCTGGCGCGCAATGATTGGCACGTGTTGACGGCAAGCTCGGGGATGGAAGCCCTGGGTACGTTGCTCGAACACGAGGTCGATCTGGTCCTGCTCGATGTGCAGATGCCCGAAATGGACGGCTTCGAGGTCGCCCGGCTGATGCGCGGCAGCCAACGAACCCGGCTGACCCCGATCATCTTCCTCACCGCCAACGAGCAGTCCGATGCCGCCGTGCTCAAGGGCTACGCCAGCGGTGCGGTGGATTACCTGTTCAAACCGTTTGATCCGCAGATTCTCAAGCCCAAGGTCCAGGCGCAGCTGGATCAGCAGCGCAACCGGCGCATGCTCCAGCGCTTGACCCGCGAGCTGGAGGCCGCCCGGGCGTTCAACGCCTCGATCCTGGAAAATGCCGCCGAAGGCATCCTGGTGGTCGATGCCGAGGGCGTCATCAGTTTTGCCAACCCGGCGATCTCGCGCTTGATGCACACCCCGGTCGAGCAACTGCAAGGGGTGCACCTGCTCGATCTGCTGCAGTTGGCCAATGCCACCCTGTGGAGCGAGTCCGAGTTCCACAACGCTTATCTCACCCGGCAGATCGTGCGCGTTCATGATGCCCATCTACGTATTCCGGGCAGTCTGGTGCCCGTGGCACTGTCCTGTGCGCCTTTGCCTGCGGAGCAGCAGGCCATGGTGGTGACGGTGCTCGACATGTCGGTGGAGCGCAACCTGCACCAGCAGCTCGAGTACCAGGCGGTGACCGACCCTTTGACCGGGCTGCTCAACCGCCGCGGCTTCTACCAGGCAGCAGAAGGCGTACTGTTGCGCGGCGAGCGCTCGAACAAGGTCCAGGCCCTGATGTACATGGACCTGGACGGCTTCAAGCGGATCAACGACTCGTTAGGCCACGAAGCCGGTGACCGGGTGCTGAACTGGGTGGCCGAACAGATCAAGGACTGCCTGGGCAGTGAGGCCCTGCTGGCGCGCATGGGGGGCGATGAATTCACCGCATTGTTCGACGGCCTGCCCTACCCGGAACAGGCCGGGCGGCATGCCGAGAAACTGCTTGAGCGGGTGTCGATCCAGCAGCAGGTGGAAGGCATGGATGTGTGCCTGGGTGTCAGCATCGGTATCGCCACCTACCCCGATTGCGGCGGCAATGTCGAAGGCCTGCTGCGCGCCGCCGATACGGCGATGTATGCCGCCAAGCAGGCCGGTCGCCAGCAGTATCGCTTCTATGATCAGGAGCTCAATGGCCGGGCCCGCTCGCGGCTGATGCTTGAAGACAGCGTTCGCAATGCTGTCGAGGCCCAGGATTTCAGCCTTGTGTACCAACCCCAGGTGGCGTTTGCCGATGGCCAGTTACGGGGTTTCGAAGCCTTGTTGCGTTGGCAGCATCCGAGCGTTGGCGATGTGCCGCCCGGGCTGTTTATCCCCTTGCTGGAAGAAGCACGGCTGATCAACCGCCTGGCTAGCTGGATCTACCGCCAGGGTGCCGCTCAGCGCCAGGCCTGGTGCCAGCGTTTCGCCCCGGAACTGGTCTTGGGTATCAGCCTGAGCCGCGCGCAGTTCACCATGCCCAGCCTGGTCGATGAACTGCAGCGGGTGATCCAGGATTACCAGCTTGACCCGGCGCAACTGGAGGTCGAGGTTGCCGAGACCTCGTTGATGTACAACATCGACACGGCGATCAAGCAGATTCACCGTCTGCGTGAACTGGGCGTGCGCGTGGCGCTGGACGATTTCGGTGCAGGCGACTGTTCGCTGCGCATGTTGCGCGACTTGCCCATCGACACGTTGAAGCTGGACCGCCATCTGGTGGCGCGCCTGCCAGACTCGGCGGCGGATGCCGCGCTGGTGCGCAGTGTCATCGGGTTGTGCGCGGATTACCGCATCACCGTGATCGCTGAGGGTGTTGAAACAGAAGCCCAAGCTGCGTGGCTGAAGGCAAACGGTTGCGCTTACGTTCAGGGCTTCCTGGTCGCGCACCCGATGACGGCGGCTGATGCCAGTGGCTTTCCGGCGATTTTTCCCTGGCTGCGGCCGTGATTGGCTAGAATCGGCATTCGTTACGTCGAATGCCGTGCCATGACCGTATTACGCTATTTGCAAGCCTACCCACCGCACCTGCAGGAGCAGGTGCGGCAGATGATCGACAGCGACCGCCTGGGCGAGTACCTGCAGCGCCGCTACCCAGGGCGCCACGACGTGCAGAGCGACAAGGCGCTGTACGGCTATGCCCAGGACCTGCGCCAGCAATACCTGCGCAGTGCACCCAACCTGGACAAGGTGCTGTTCGACAACCGCCTGGACCTGACCCATCGGGCCCTGGGGCTCAATACCGCGGTTTCGCGGGTGCAGGGCGGCAAGCTCAAGGCTAAGAAGGAAATCCGCATTGCCTCGCTGTTCAAGGAGGCGGCGCCCGAGTTCCTGCGCATGATCGTGGTGCACGAGCTGGCGCACTTGCGCGAGCGCGATCACAACAAGGCGTTCTACCAGCTTTGCCAGCACATGGAGCCGGCTTACCACCAATTGGAATTCGACCTGCGCGTCTACCTGACCTACCGGGAGTTGCCAGGCAACCTGTAAGGATCACGCAGCATGGATGTGAGCAAGACCAAGAGCAGTTTCTACCGCCGCCTGTATGTGGCCTGGCTGATCGACAGCCAGACCGCCACCAGCGTGCCGGCGCTGATGGAGGCTACCGGCATGCCTCGGCGTACGGCACAGGACACCATCGCCGCACTCGCCGACCTGGACATCGTCTGCGAGTTCGAGCAGCAGGAAGGCGCGCGCAACCATGCCGGGCATTACCGCATCCATGACTGGGGGGCGATCGACAAGCAGTGGATCATCCAGCACCTGCGCCAGATCAGGGAAGTACTGGGGTATCCATGACCTTGCGCATGCCGATATGCGGAATGTCATCCTCGAGGTATTGGTCACCCACCACTGTAAATCCGTGCCGGGCATAGAACCCTTGCAGGTGCGCCTGCGCCGACAGATAGACCGGCGTCCCGTGCCAGCAGTGGCCGGCCGCTTCCAGCCCTTTCATCAGCAGCGGATGACCGAGTTTCAGCTCGCGCACCTCGGGTGAAGTCACCACCCGCCCGATGACCACATCACCGCCCTGCGACTGCGGATCGAGCAGGCGCAGGTAGGCGACCAGCTTGTCGTCCTGCCAGCCCATCAAGTGCAGGGTGTCGCCTGTCAGGTCCTGGCCATCGACTTCCTGGTAGGCGCAGCGTTGCTCGACCACGAACACGGCGGTACGCAGTTGCAGGATGGCGTAGAGCTCATGTTTGTCGAGGTCGGAGTGATGCTTGCAAAGCCAGTGGATGGACATGGGTAACTCCTGATATGGAAGGCTGATCATCGCAAATTTTCAAAGCTCGGCCAAAATAGAGGCTAAATGACATTATTGGCCGCTGCCCCAGGCAACGGCTTTGTGTAATCTCATTTGCGAATCGCCTTCCACAGCGTGTGCCTCCCACTGCAAAAGGACTTCTGCATGCGGCCACTGCTTTGCGCGTTGGGTTTGCTGGGCGTGCTCCTGGCAGTACCTGCATCCGGCCATGACAGGCTGCGGCTGGTGGCCGACAACTGGCCGCCGTTCACCGACAGCGCCATGCCGGGCGGCGGCCTGGCAACCAGCCTGGTCAGCACGGCGCTGGCCCGTGCCGGGTATGCCAGCGGCTACGAGGAAGTGCCTTGGGCGCGGGCCTTGATGGGCATTGGTGAAGGGCGCTACGACGTGCTGATCAGCGCCTGGTACAACGACGGGCGCAAACTGATCGGGCAGTTTTCCAAGGGCTACCTGAGCAATCGCATTCGCCTGCTCAAGCGCACAGGCGATGGGTTTCGCTACCAAAACCAGGCTGACCTTTATCCCTACAGCATTGCGGTCGTGCGTGATTATGCCTATTCACCCGCGTTCGATGGTGATACCCGCTTGCACAAGGTGGAGGTACGCAACTTCTCGACTGCCGTGCGCATGCTGGCAGCCGGAAGAGTGAACCTGGCCGTGGAGGATGAGTACGTGGCGCGCTACAACCTGCAGCGCGAGCCGCAGGAAGTACGCGATGGCGTGACGTTGGTGGAGCCACTGCTGGCGGAGAATAGCCTGCATATTCTGGTGAGCCTGAAGCACCCCGATCACCAGCAGATCGTCGAGCGCTTCGAGCAGGCCATCGCGGCGATGAAGGCCGATGGCAGCTATGCAAGGTTGATGCGCCAGCATGGCTTCTGATATCAATCACCTGTGCCGGCCCTTTCGCGGGCAAGCCCGCTCCCACAAGGAATCGCGTACCCCTGTGGGAGCGGGCATGCCCGCGAAAGGGCCGGCACAGGCGAACTCAGGTCGCGGGCGCTTCCTTGATCAGGTGGGCCGCCAAGGTCCGTAAGGGCCCCAGCTGCCGGCAGATCAATGCCAACTGTGTCTGCACCAACCGCTGGTGCTCATCCAGTTCTTCCGGCATCTGCTCCAGGGCATCTGCCAGCGCTTCTTCGGCATCACTGTGAATCGCCACTGGTAGCCGCGCTGCCAGGCCATTGGCAATCTCGTCGAGGCTATTGGCCAGGCTCTGTCCGGCGCCATCGATCAACTGCTCCTGCACCTCTGCCGGCAAGGCCGTATCGCGGTGCGCGCCCAACCCCGACAGGTAACTGAGCAAGGTGTGCGACAAAACCAGGAAGCGGAAACCAACATCGGCCTCCTTGCGGAAATGCCCCGGCTCCATGAGCATGTTGGCCAGTGTGGTCGACAGCGCCGCATCGGCATTGTGGGCGTTGCGCCGGGCCAGGCGGTAGGCGAGGTCGTCGCGCTTGCCGTGGGCGTATTGCTGCATGATCTGGCGCAGGTACACGCTGGCGCAGGCCAGGGTATTGGCCAGTGCCTTGTTCAGGCGCCGGCCCTGCCAGTCGGGGAGGAACAGGAACACCGCGAGAATGGCGATCAGGCTGCCGACCAAGGTATCGAACAGGCGCGGCAGGAACAGGCCGTAGCCATCGCCGATCTGGTTGAAGCAGAACAGCACCATCAGCGTGATGGCTGCCGTGGCCAGGGTGTAGCGGGTGGTGCGGTTGACGAAGAACACCACGCCCGCAGCCACGGCGAACAGCGACTGGATGACCGGGTTGGGGAACAGGTCGAACAGCGCCCAGCCGACGGTCAGGCCGATCGCGGTGCCGAAGATCCGCTGCACCAGCTTGCGCCGGGTGGCGCCGTAGTTGGGCTGGCAGACAAACAGCGTGGTCAGGATGATCCAGTATCCCTGGGTCGGGTGGATCAGGTGCACCATACCGTAACCGATCGACAGCGCCAGTGGCAGGCGCAAGGCGTGGCGGAACAGCAGTGAGGTCGGCGTCAACTGGGTGCGCAGGCGCGTCCACACGTCCTTCAGCGTGCGTGGCGAGCGGTCGAGCAGGCTGCTGTCGCTGGCATCGGCCAGGCTGTCGGGGTTGCTCGCGGCACTGAGCAGGCGGTCGAGGGTCGCCAGGTTGGCGGCCAAGGCGCGCAGCGAGCGCAGCAGGCCGCGCCAGGCCGGGTTGCTCTGGATGCGCAGGTGTTCAAGCGAGGCGTTGAGGTCTTCGAGTGCTTCGGCAAAACCGGTGGCCAGCACGAAGGGCTGGCGCAGGCGGATCGAGCGGGCGAGTTCCTGGCAGGAGGCGCCTTGTTTGCGCAGCAGGCGTTGGCAGCGGAACATCACATCGCTGTGGAAGAACGCCTCGTTGAGGGCGTTGTAAGGGTAGTGCGAGGCGCTGACCCGTTCGTGGATGTCCTGAGCCAGGAAGTACAGTTTGAGGTAGCGGCTGACCTTGGAATTCGGCTGGCTGTTGCCGACCCTGTGCAGGATGATTTCCTTGGCCGCATTGAGCGCCGCCACCACCTTGCCATTCTGCCGGGCCAGCTCCAGGCGCTGGGCTTCGACATCGAGGTTGCGGATCGGCTCGAACAGGCTGGCCTTGAGCTTGAGGTAGCTGCCGAGTTCGTAGAACAGCTTGGCCAGGCTCTGTTGCACCGGCTGGTTGGAAAACAACGCCTGCCACAGCACCGAAAGCAGGCCGTACCAGGCTGCGCCCGCCACCAGCAGCATCGGCTCGTGCCAGAAATCGGTGACCTGGCCGCCACGCTGGTCCACGCCAATCATGGTGTATACCGAGGTGATCAGCGTCGCCGAAGCAATCGCGCCATAGCGCTCGCCAAGGGCGCCGAGCATGGTCAGGCCGAACGCTGCCAGCGCCAGGGCGATGACGAAGATCCACGGATAGGGGAACAGCAGCTCGACCGCCAGCGCGGCGATGGCAAAGCAGGTAAGGGTTACGGCGAGGGCGCTGAGGCGGCCCTGCCAGCTGTCATC
Organism: Pseudomonas sp. SMN11; assembly: GCF_052041945.1. Taxonomy (NCBI): domain Bacteria; kingdom Pseudomonadati; phylum Pseudomonadota; class Gammaproteobacteria; order Pseudomonadales; family Pseudomonadaceae; genus Pseudomonas; species Pseudomonas sp. SMN11. The sequence continues at coordinate 260,473 of NZ_JBKGGW010000004.1, forward strand.
GGTCTCGGCCAGGGCACTGGCGATGATGCCGAGGAACAGCGGAATCAGCAGGGCCATCTCGTTCTGGTACCAGCACAGGGCCAGGCTCCCGGTGAGGGCGATGGTAACCCGGATGCTGTAGCTGAACTTGTCTTGGCCCCACAGGCGACGCAGTGACTGACGGAACGAACTCGATGACATGATGGCCTGCTAGGCAGTGATCGAATGAATGCATTGCAGCACGGCCAGCAAGAAGCGTTCCGTGCTGCTGAATGGATTCTACTCTACACGAACTGCGCAGCGGCGTTGGCAGATGCCCAGGCCCACTGGAAGTTGAAGCCGCCGAGATGGCCGGTGACGTCGAGCACTTCGCCGATGAAGTACAGGCCGGGGCTTTTCAGCGATTCCATGGTCTTGGACGACACTTCGCGGGTGTCGACTCCACCAAGGGTCACTTCTGCGGTGCGGTAGCCTTCGGTGCCGGCGGGCACTACCTGCCAGTTCGCCAGTTTTTCCGCGATCTGTGCCAGTTCCGCCGGGGTGTACTGTTTCATCGGCTTGGACTCGAACCACTGCTCGGCCAGCAGATTGGCCAGCTTGCGGGTGAATACCTCGCCCAGCACGGTCTTCAGTTCGGCGTTGGCACGTTCCGCTTGCATCTGTTGCAGCCAGCTCAGCGCGTCACGGTCGGGCAGCAGGTTGATCTCCACCGTGTCGCCGGCTTCCCAGAACGACGAGATCTGCAGGATCGCCGGGCCACTCAGGCCGCGGTGGGTGAACAGCAGGTTCTCACGGAAACTGGTGCCGTTGCAGCTGGCCGTGCAGTCCAGCGAGGTACCCGACAGTTCGGTGCACAGTGCCTTGAGTTGGGGCTCGGTGATGGTGAACGGCACCAACCCGGCGCGGGTCGGCAGCAGGGTGTGGCCGAACTGGCGGGCCACCTGGTAACCAAAGCCGGTAGCGCCCAGGGTCGGAATCGACAGGCCGCCGGTGGCGATCACCAGCGACTGGCAGGCGAACTGGCCGCCGCTGGTCTGCAGCAGGTAGCCACCTTCGGTGTTCTCGATGTGTTCGATGCTGGTGTGCATGCGGATTTCGGCGCCCGCGTCGTCACATTCGGCCAGCAGCATGTCGAGGATGTCGCTGGCCTTGTTGTCGCAGAACAGCTGGCCGAGCTTCTTCTCGTGGTACGCAACGCCGTGCTTGCTCACCAGTTCGATGAAGTCCCACTGGGTGTAGCGGGCCAGGGCCGACTTACAGAAGTGTGCGTTGTGCGAGAGGAAGTTGGCCGGCTCGGTGTACATGTTGGTGAAGTTGCAGCGCCCGCCGCCAGACATGAGGATCTTCTTGCCGGGCTTGTTGGCGTGGTCGAGCAGCAGCACCCGGCGGCCACGGCGGGCGCTGAGCTGGGCGCACATCAGGCCGGCGGCGCCGGCGCCGAGGATGATCACATCGGTGGAGTGCACGGTGTTACCTCTTCAGAATTGCCGGGGCCGCTTTGCAGCCCTATCGCGACACAAGGCCGCTCCTACAGGAGTATGCAATCCCCTGTAGGAGCGGCCTCGTGTCGCGAAAGGCCCGCAAAGCGGCCCCAAAATAGGTCAGACGATACGGACTTTCAGTGACCGGCCCTTGATCTTGCCGCTGTTCAGGCGCTGCATGGCCTGCTTGGCCAGCGGCCGCTCCACCGCCACAAAGGCCTGGAAGTCGAAGATGGCGATCTTGCCCACCTGCTTGCCCGGGATCCCGGCATCGCCGGTCAGCGCACCCAGGATGTCGCCCGGGCGTAGCTTGTCCTTGCGCCCGGCGGCGATGCACAGCGTGCTCATCAGCGGCAGCAGTGGCTCGCCCTTGTTCTTCAGGCTGTCCAGCTGGTCCCAGCGCAGCGGGCTCTTCTGCAGGTCTTCGATGGCCTGGGCACGATGGCCTTCGGCTGGCGCCACCAGGCTGACCGCGACACCTTTCTCGCCGGCACGGCCGGTACGGCCGACGCGGTGTACGTGAATCTCGGCATCACGCGCCAACTCGACGTTGATGACCATGTCCAGGCCGTCGATATCCAGGCCGCGGGCCGCCACGTCAGTGGCCACCAGTACCGAACTGCTGCGGTTGGCGAACATGGTCAGCACCTGGTCGCGGTCACGCTGCTCCAGGTCGCCATGCAGGGCCTGGGCGACGATACCCTTGGCGGTCAGGTGGACAACCACGTCCTCGCATTGCTGCTTGGTGAAGCAGAACGCCACGCACGATTGCGGGCGATAGTGGCCAAGCACGCGGGTGACGGCCTCCAGGCGTTGCTGCGGGTCGATCTCGATGAAACGCTGCTCGATCTGGTTGTCGGCGTGCAGGCTTTCGACCTTGACCTGCTGCGGCTTGCGCATGAAATCGGCGGCCAGTTGCTCGATGCCGGCCGGGTAGGTGGCCGAGAACAGCAGGGTCTGACGACGCGACGGGGTCTTGCCGATGATGCTGGCGATGGCGTCGAAGAAACCCATGTCGAGCATGCGGTCGGCTTCGTCCAGCACCAGTGTGTTCAGGCCGTCGAGCACCAGGGTGCCCTTGTCCAGATGCTGCTGGATGCGCCCGGGGGTGCCGACGATGATGTGTGCACCGTGCTCCAGCGAGGCGATCTGCGGGCCCAGCGACACGCCGCCGCAGAGGGTGAGGATCTTGATGTTGTCTTCGGCCCGGGCCAGGCGGCGCAGTTCCTTGGCCACCTGGTCGGCCAGCTCGCGGGTCGGGCACAGCACCAGCGCCTGGCAGCCGAAGTAGCGCGGATTGATCGGGTTTAGCAGGCCGATGCCGAAGGCGGCGGTCTTGCCACTGCCGGTCTTGGCCTGGGCGATCAGGTCCTGGCCGCGCAGGATGACGGGCAGGCTCTGGGCCTGGATCGGTGTCATCGAGGCATAGCCGAGGGCGTCCAGGTTGGCCAGCATGGCGGTGGACAGCGGCAAGGTGGCAAAGGCGGTGGATTCGGTGGTCACGAGGCGGGCCTGCGGTGCGAAGCGAAAAATGCCGCACAGTCTACCAGCCTCATGGCCATTCGCCCTACGACTCCATGTGTTGTTCCGGACGACGGGCACGCCTTCCGTCTGTCGGCGACAGTTGCAGGAAGATCGCCGCCGCCAGCATGGCCATCACACCGATGGTGACGAAGGTCAGCTGGAAGGCGCCCAACGTGGTCTCCACCCCCTCGGCGCTGCCCGCCGCAGTGAAACCGCCGAGCAAGGCACCGGCGCAAGCCACGCCGAGGCTCAGCGACAGTTGCGCGACCACCGACAGCAGGCTGTTGCCGCTGCTGGCGCTGGCGTCGTTGAGGTCGATCAGGGTCACCGTGTTCATCGCCGTGAACTGCATCGAGTTGACTGCGCCAAGCAAGGCCAGCTGCACCAGCAGCAGGGCATACGGCGTCTGCTCGTCGACCAGGCCCAGGCTGGCCAGCAGAATGCCCAGCAGCAAGGTGTTGCCGGTCAGCACGATGCGGTAGCCCAGGCGCTCGATCAAGGGTCGGGCGACGGACTTGGCAAGCATCGCCGAGGCGGCCAGCGGAATCATGCTCATGCCGGCCTGGGCTGGCGAATAGCCCAGCGCTACCTGCAACAACAACGGCACCAGGAACGGCAAGGCACCGCTGCCCAGCCGCGAAAACAGGTTACCGAGAATGCCGATGGCGAAGGTGCGCACGCGGAACAGGCTCGGCGAGAACAGCGGTTCCGGGTCGCGCCCGGCGCGCAGCCAGTAGGCCGCCAGGCAGGCCATGCCGGCGAACAGCAGCAACATCACCCGCAGGTGCGGCAGGTGCAGCTCGCCCAGGCCTTCCATGGCGATGGTGATCAGCACCATCGCTGCGCCGAACAGGATGAAGCCCGGCGTGTCGAAGCGGGTGCGTTCAGCGCCGCGCAGGTCGGGGATGAATTTCCAGACTGCGTAGCAGCCGACCAGGCCGACTGGCAGGTTGAGCAGGAAGATCCAGTGCCAGGTAAGGATCTCCACCAACCAGCCGCCCAGGGTCGGGCCCAGCAGCGGGCCGAGCAGGCCGGGGATGGTGATGAAGCTCATGATCCGCACCAGCTCGGTGCGTGGGTAGGCGCGCAGCACCACCAGTCGCCCGACCGGCAGCATCAGTGCGCCGCCCAGGCCCTGCACGACGCGGGCGAAGATCAGGAAGCCGAGGCTGTTGGCCATGGCACACAGCAGCGAGCCGAAGCTGAACAGCAGGATGGCGCTGAAGAAGATGCGCTTGGTGCCGAAGCGGTCGGCGATCCAGCCGGAGGCGGGGATCAGCAAGGCCACGGTTAGCATGTAGGCGATGATCACGCCCTGCATGCGCAGTGGGTCTTCGGCTAGCGAGCGGGCCATGGCCGGCAGGGCGGTGTTGAGGATGGTGCCGTCCAGGGACTGCATGAAGAAGGCGATGGCCACTACCCAGGGGATCCAGCGGGCGGTGGTGGGATCTAACGGAGTGCGTTCGGGCATGGCTTCCTCTTTATGCCTGTGCCGGCCCTTTTCGCGGGGTAAGCCCGCTCCTACAGGATCTCCACCGCCTTTGAATGTGGTCATATTCCTGTAGGAGCGGGCTTGCCCCGCGAAAGGGCCGGTACTGCCAATTACAATGTCAGGGTCAACCCTTTGACCAACGCCCCCGGCAGATGACTCGACCCGGTACTGCGCTGCCCATAGGTGCTGGTCGACAGGATCATCTCGCGCTCGCGGGTCAGGTCTTCCAGTTGGCTGCCGAGCAGGCTGTACAAGCTGTCATCGAAGCGCATGGTGCTCACCGGCCCCTGAATCTCACCGTTCTCCACCCAGAAAGTGGCGAAACGGGTCAGCCCGGTCATGCGCGCCGCTGGCAGGTCAGAGTAGTTCAGGTACCACAGGTTGCTGATGTACAGCCCGGTGCCGAGCCGCTCAAGGATCTGCTCGCTCTGCAAGTTGCCCGGTGCCAGGCTTAGCGCACACGGTGATTCGTAGCTGTCGGCGCCATTGGCCCGCAACTCGAATTCCGCTGCGCTGCGAGCGCTGACCAGCCGCTGCATCGCGTTACCCTGCTGGATGAGTGGCACATCCAGGCGCGGCGAGCCCTCGTCGGAGAATGCCGGGCTCAGCGAGCCGCTGACCTGTTCGCTGAAACTGACCATCGGGTGCAGTTGCGCATCGCCGTTGTACAGGCGCTGCAGTGCACTGTTGCCGGTGGCCAGAGCCTGGGCAGAGAAACCACCCCAGCAGAGCATGCCGGCGATTTCGTCCATGGCCGCAGGTGCCAGGTAAGCGCGGTAGCTGCCGGGCTTGAGGGTCACTGCCGGGCGGCCGAGGAAGCTCAGTTGTTCCCGTGCCAGGCGCAGGCGGGCAGTGAAGTCTTCGGCGCTCCAGCGCTGGCCGGCATAGTTGGCCTTTACCGCCTCGCCGTTCTCGTGGAACAGGCTCCAGTCGACGTTGAAGCTGTTGGCCTGGTGCCAGCCAATGGCCCCGAACGAGCTGGCGAAGCCCCGGCAGATCGGGCCGGCGGCATAGATGCCGACCAGGTCCAGGTCGCCGGCCTCGCGTTCGAGCAGGGCCAGCACTTCGCTCAGCGCGGGCAATGGCTGCTCTTGCTGGCTGTGGCTGTGCCATGCGCTTTCGTCCAGGCGCAGGTACGGGTCGATGGCCAGCAATGGCAGGGTCTGGCGCAGCTGCTCCAGGGCAGCGATCAGGCGTTGCCGGTCAAGTTGCGCGTCGCCACTCAGGGTCACCTGCTGTTCCGCCTGGCGGCCATCGCGGATCAACCGCAGTTGCGCGCTGGCCTGGCTTACGTCGCCGGCCTGGCGCACCTTGGCGTGGTTGAAACGCACGAATTGCGACTGTTCGGCACTGTAACCGAGGGTGAATTGCTCGTCGGCCTGCAGGGCCTGACGCACATCCGCGATCAGGGCTTCGAAAGCGTGTTTCATCAGGCGTCTCCTCCGAAAACGTCGATCTGGCGGAACACGCAGGCGGGCGAAGCATGCCCGACCCGCACCACCTGGTTGGGCTCGCCCTTACCGCAGTTGGGTGTACCCAGGACCTGGAAGGTGCTGCGGTCGCCGACCGCCGCGAGGTTACGCCAGAATTGTGCGGAGATGCCGCGGTAGTTGGGGTTCTTGACGATGCCCTTGAGCTCGCCGTTCTCGATCAGCTGGCCCCATTCGCAGCCGAACTGGAACTTGTTGCGCGCATCGTCGATGGACCAGGAGCGGTTGGTGCGCATCAGAATGCCGTGCTCGATGCCCTGGATCAGCTGGTCGAGGGACTGGTCGCCCGGCTCGATATTGAGATTGGCCATGCGATCGATCGGTGCGCGGTTCCAGCCGCAGGCGCGGCTGTTGGCAACGCCAGCCAGGCCTGAACGGAACTGCGACAGCGCACCACCCAGCGGGCGCAGCAGCAGGCCATCGCGGATCAGGAATTGCTTGCTGGCTTCTGTGCCGTCGTCATCAAAGCTGTAGCTGGCCAGTTCTTCGCCGATGGTCGGGTCGAAGGTCACATTGAGCAATTCGGAACCGTATTGCAGGTGGCCGAAGTCGCTGGCCTTGACGAAACTGGTGCCAGCGTAGTTGCGCTCGTCACCGAGGATGCGGTCCATCTCCAGCGGGTGACCGATGGACTCGTGAATCTGCAGCATCATCTGATCGGGCATCAGTAGCAGATCACGCACGCCGCTAGGGGTGTTCGGCGCCAGCAGCAGTTGCAGTGCCTGATCGGCGACCTGGCGAGCAGCGCCGACGAGGCCACAGCGCTCGACGATTTCGAAGCCGCCTTGCTGGCCGAAGTTGTCGCGGCCCAGGCTGCGGCTCTGGCTGTCCTGGCCATCGCTGGCGGTGACACTGAGGCCCGGGAACAGGAAGCGCTGGGCATGGCGCAGTTCGGCGCCGGCCGAGTTCAGGTAGGTCTGCTCGACCAGGCTCATGCCCAGGCTGGCCTGCCAGTCCACCAGCCGGCTGTCCTTGGGCACGCTGGCCGATTCGGTGGCGAGCAGGCCAAGGCAGTCGGCCAGGCTCGGTACCGGCTGGTCGAAGTTGGGTGAGATGTGGTCGTAGCGAGCGCTGGTCGCCGGCTGCTCGCGCAGGTCGAGCAGGCTGTGCGGGGCAATCTGTCGCGCCAGTGTCTCAGCCTGTTCAAGTGCCCGTTGCAGGCCGGCCTGTGACAGGTCGGCGGTGGCCGCATAGGCTTCCACGCCATTGACCCGCACCGTGAGCATGGCGCCCTCGTCATGGCTGAAGACGGGCGGCTCGGCCACATTGCGGCGAACCGAAAGCGCCTGGTGCGACTGCTTCACATGGCGCAGGGAAAACAACTCGGCCGTACTGCGCAGCGCGGCAAAGCGCTGGCGCAGCAGGGCGCTGGAATCGAACATCTGGAAGCCTCCGTTTTCACGGTGGCTCCCCCTAGAACCACCCGTCTTGCATGGCGAGGCACGTGTCGTCGCGTGCCTCGAGCAATGCCAGGTCATTATGGCAGGCGGGGATTTCCCAGGTCAGGAAATAACGCGCGGCCTGCAGTTTGCCAAGGTAGAAGTCGCGGTCGGCGGGGTTGCCGTCGAGCATGCCGAGTTCGGCGTGGATAGCTTGTTCCAGCCAGCGCCAGCCGATCACACAGTGGCCGAAGACCTTGAGGTACAGGGCGGAATTGGCCAGGGCGCCAGCGACCTTGCCCTGAGCCAGATCGCCAAGCAGCGCCAGGGTTACCGATTGCAGCCGGTTGACCAGTTGCTCCAGCGGCTGGCGCAGAGTGTCGAGGCCTGGGTGGTGGCTGGCGCGTTCGGCAGTGGCGGCGATCAGGCGGATCAGCTGCTTGAGGCCTGCGCCATTGTTCTGCGCCAACTTGCGGCCCAGCAGGTCAAGCGACTGGATACCCTCGGTGCCTTCGTGGATCGGGTTCAGGCGGTTGTCACGGTAGTACTGCTCCACCGGGTACTCGCGGGTGTAGCCGTGGCCGCCAAGAATCTGGATTGCCAGTTCGTTGGCCTTGAGGCAGAAGCTCGAAGGCCAGGACTTGACGATCGGGGTCAGCAGGTCGAGCAGTTGCTGGGCCTGCTTGCGAGCGCTTTCGTCGCTGGCGGTGCGGGTGTCGTCGAACAGGCGCGCTGCGTAGAGGCCCAGGTCGAAGGCACCTTCCACATAGGCCTTCTGTGCCAGCAGCATGCGTTTGACGTCGGTGTGTTCGATGATCGGCACGGCCGGGCTTTGCGGATCCTTGTTGTCCGCCAGGCGGCCCTGCGGCCGCTGGCGGGCGTATTCCAGCGAGTACAGATAGCCGGCGTAGCCGAGCATCACCGCGCCCATGCCGACGCCTATGCGCGCCTCGTTCATCATCTGGAACATGCACGCCAGGCCTTGGTGCGGCTGACCGACCAGATAGCCGACGCACTGACTGTTGTCGCCAAAATTCAGCGCGGTGGAGGTAGTGCCGCGCCAGCCCATCTTGTGGAACAGCCCGGCTAGCAGCACGTCGTTGCGCGGGCCACGGCTGCCGTCTTCGTTGACCAGGTATTTCGGCACGATGAACAGCGATATGCCTTTAACGCCGGGCGGTGCGTCCGGCAGCTTGGCCAGCACCATGTGCACGATGTTTTCCGACAGTGCGTGGTCGCCGCCGGAAATGAAGATCTTGTTGCCCTTGAGTCGGTAGGTGCCGTCACCAGCGGGTTCGGCGCGGGTGCGGATATCGGCGAGCGACGAACCGGCATGGGGCTCGGTCAGTGCCATGGTGCCGAAGTAGCGGCCTTCGATCATCGGCTGCAGGTACAGGCGCTTCTGTTCCTCGGTGCCGAAGCTTTCGATCAGGTTGGCCGCGCCCATGGTCAGGAACGGATAGGCCGTGGTGCCGGCGTTGGCCGCCTGGAAGTGGGCGAAACAGGCCTGCGAGACCAGGCTGGGCAGCTGCATGCCGCCGACGTCGAAATCGCGGTTGGCGTTGAGGAAGCCGGCTTCAAGGAAGGCCTCGACGGCGGGCTTCACCTCGGGGATCAGTTCGGCCCGGCCGTCCACGTAACGCGGCTCGTTTTCGTCGGCCTTGCGATTATGCGGGGCGAAGAACTTTTCGGCGATGGTACGGGCGGTGGCCAGGGCTGCGTCGAAGGTCTCGCGGCTGTGCTCGGCGAAGCGCGGGCGCTGGGTCAGGGCTTCGGCGTCGAGGACTTCGTAGAGTTCGAAGGCGAGGTTGCGGGGGCTGAGCAGGGTCTCGGGCATGGTGGCGGTCCTGGGGCGGGATGCCACGAGTCTAGGGGGTTGGAAGAGGCGGGGGGAGGTTAATAGGTTTGGGTGATATGGGTTTAGAACGGGTGGGGGCATACAGGTG